>PAZA01000053.1 GCA_002715375.1 Halobacteriovoraceae bacterium | reverse complement strand
TAGGAAAAAATTTTTGAATAGGTGTATATAAGATTTAAATGGTCAGCTAAAAAAGCTACCTTTAAAGGCCATATTTTTAAAATTTAAAGGCCATATTTTTAAAATTTAAAGGCTATATTTTTAAAATTTAAAGACGAGTAGTAATAAGTAGATATTTAAAACTGAAAAGTGGAAAAAAAATGGAAAAAAATAATGAAAAACCAGATCTAGTGATTTCTTACCATATCGATTACGAAAAAAGCGCTAATGAGGAAAAATGGGGATGCACCTACGATATAAAGAGTTTCACTTCGTGTATCATCGATTATCAAAGTAATACTGTCAAAGAGAAATATCATTGGGAAATGAATAGTGAAGAAAAAGATTTGAAAAAATTATTTCATGACTTCAACTCTTTTTATAAAGAGCATGAAAAGAGGCTTATCTTTCAAAAAAAGCCATTTGTTTTAAATAAAGAGGTCAATATTATATTTATTAAAACACTAATTCGTTTGGGCCTTATTAAGGATGAATCCGACTTTCTTTTTGGTTATGACTGCCTTGATATTTCAGACATTTATTTGATGTATTATTTTTGTAAGTCTTCTAAAATTGAAAGTAACGATTTAGAAACAATGCTAGGGGACTTTGGAATAATGCCTCAAGAAAAGGGGACACCTTTTTTTGAAGCAGTCAATAGCTCCAGGTTAGGTATTCAAATGATGAAAAAAATTGGGTTAATATTTCTTATGAGTGATATGGGAGGTGCTAAGCTATAGCCTATTATCAAGAGCCCCCTGAAGTCGATTTTATAACTGCTTATACTAATGAAGAGTTTTACCTTCTTCTTTTTTGATTCTTTCCCAAATTTGGTTGTATTCTTCGAAGTTTACTTTGTCTTTAATTTCTTTATCTTCAAGCCTTAAAGTGTTGGTTCTAAATATAGGGATGATGAAATCAATAATTCCTTGAAGCCTCTTCTCAGTTTCTTCCCATGTAAAGCCTTTGGCCTTAGACTTTTCTATATTCTCCCTTATGATATTTTCAAATTCTTCTAGATGACTTCCCTTAATTTGGGGGACTTTTATGACTTTTTTATCTTCTACAGTCTCATATTTCAGAGGGATTTTCTTTGAAACAGTGTTGTATATATTCTCAATGGCCTTTTCGACAGTAATAGTTTTAAAAGGCAATACTTTGTTTTCGTTGTTTTCGTTGTTTTCTGGGGGAGTAATGTCAGACATGTGGTTCCTTACGTATTTTTTTTGTGCGGCGCGCCTAGGGGGCCGCAGGCACAGCGAAGTTATCAACTTATGAAGAGTTTTGCACGCTTTTTGTAGGTGGTTTAGTAAATGATACTGGGTTTTTTAGACAATTTTACTGGTATCAAAGTCAAGCTTCCCATCCCGTGAGTTAAATGGAACGACAAGGGACAATGTTATCTGATATGAAAACTCGAACGGCTCGAGTTTAATTTTCCTTTTTGTGAAACCATTTAGTCCCTTTTTCTCAATCCAAAATATTTCTGTGTTTTTCCTTCTCAAAAAAACAAAGCCTTGTATTTTAGTACCTTTTTCTACGCAAATTTCTTTAACTGTATTTATTAATTCTTTTTTTTTCATAAGTTTAAATTCCTTCTTAGGGGACTTTTGTTTTTTACGTGCTTAGATTTGGATTTCTTTCGGATAAAAACAAGTCTTCTTTTACTGAAAGTTTAATTTAAATTAGGGATAGTTTTAACAGGAGGAAATATAAGCATTTTATTTGCAGTTAATGATAAAATTTGATCAACAGTTTATAATGCCAGAGACGCTTTTTTTAAAGTTCCAGCGGGATAAATTTGTCCCCGTAAATTTCAGGTAATTTAGATGGAAAATGATCAAGAGAATGAAAAGAAGCTAAATATTCTAATAATTGATGATTCACAATCTCAAAGATTGCTTCTCCAAACGTTCCTAAAAGCTTTTAATGTTACAGAAGCTGAAAGCGGAGTTAATGCCTTAAAAATACTAAATAATGAAACTTTTGATCTTATAATTTGTGACTTTGAAATGCCTGAGATGAGTGGTTTGGATTTCGCCAAGGAAATGATGAACCATGGGGGAGGGAATAAGGGAGCACCCTTTATAATGTGTTCTGCAAACCCTCCAGCTGAGGGCTCCCTTCTAAAGCTACAAGAAATAATATCTAATTCTTTTTGGGTGGAAAAATCAAACAAAGCACTTAATCTTAGGCAATTAATTGATAAGATTGTTGCCGATGGCCAATAAGAATGACTTTTTTTCTACCAGGGAAGTTCAAGTTTTAGAGGAAGTTCCATGGAAGTCAGGCTAAGTGAAGAAAGGTAGTCATATTGTTTTAGGAACTTTTTGTGAACTTCAGGAATAGAAATTAAGTAGAAGTTTTCAAAATTTTTATAGAATGCAGCACCTGTTAGGTTTCCAGCTCCTGTAAATACAGTACCATTTCCATCCTTTCTACTAAAAACAAGAAACTTGTTGTGTTGCAGTTGTATAGATTTGGGGTTTTCGATATTGTCAGCAAAAGTTTCAAGGTATTTTATTTCAAGTCCAAGGGATTCCAACATTGTAAGCTTTTCAAATTCGTAAAGAGTATTTCTACCGATATTAGTTTGAAGTAAACCTGTCCAGTGGATGTCATCATCAACGATGATTTTAGCTTTAAAGTTAGGCCTTGCTAAATTCTTTTTAATTGCTCTTATTATACTTCCGTTTGAAAAACGGTGAGCGGCCATTTTTACGTCAATAGATTTTTTAAATTCTGAATGTAAGCTTCTCATGGCTTTTCTTCCATCTCCAGGAATGAAAAAAACCTTCAAATCTTCTTCTGGTTGTAGGTTAATCTTTTTTTGACATTCGGACATAAAAGAGATGAAGCTTGATTTTGATGATTGGTGCTTTAAAAGACCTTCTTTTAAACACAAGTGGGCTTTAAAGAAGTAAGTGTTTCTATGAGTTGTTACAAAGTGCCAATTCTCATGGTGGCTTGTAGTTCCACTAGACATATTGCCGCTCGAGAAGACGAGCCGGACTTTGTCTGGAGAAGATGAGTTTATCATAATCAGCTTGGTATGAGCATAGCCAGTTTGGTCTTTCCCTTCTCCTTTATGACCACCTGTAAGTATTAAAGGGGTATGAGGGGTCGTAAAATCAGAGTTAGTACATTTCCTGAGTTTAAGGACTCTGGCCATTCTTTTCTTATCTTCTCTGTTTTTTTCATCAATGAGGATCGTTAGCTTTAAATTCCTTTTTTTTACTGCTTTACAAAGCTCTTTTATAACTGATGATTTTGAAAAGGATAAATAAGTCATAAAGACTTCTTTGGTTGATGGGTCTTTCATCCACTCAATTATCTTTTCATGGGGGTTCCCTTTTTGTTTATTTAGAGTTGAATTATCACTTGGAGTGCAATAGGCGCCCTCTTTTTTGAAGTGTATTTCTTGTCCATAAGAGTTTATAAGGGGTTCTTTATAGAAATGTTTTTTGCATTTTGGATTGGTAAAAATGACATCGTAGCTAAAGGGCTTTACTTCAGTAATGCTTTTGGAGAAGGACAACTGAGGAGTAAGAACAAATAGTGAAATAAGTATACGGAAAAGTATCATTTTTAAGTTTACTCCAAACTTTAGCTTTAAGTATTTTAATGCCCGGAAGTTATCCCAAAATAGGATGAAAGGGTAGTTTTTCTAGTACATATTGGAAATTATACGTTATGAGTTTTTCCTTAAATTAAATTTATTTAATTTTCTCCAAATATAAAAGGTTCTTCATCACCAAACTTAGAGACTACACACCAGAATGTGAAACCCTTAATAGATGGAATTTTCAGCTCAAAAACCCAGTTAATAGATGGGTCGAACCCTAAAACCTCTCCTGTTTTCTTTTGATTAACAAGGACAAGGCTCGTATTTTCTGAAAGCAGTAGATTTTCTAACTCCTTTTTCGCAAGTTGAGTTAGTTCACTGTCGGCATAAACACCTTCAAGATCTTCTTCATAGGATTTCTCCAAAATAATATCAAGAGGGGTTTGATTGCCTTGATCATAAGAGCTTTTAAAACTAGATATGGCAATTTTTATAGCTTCATCAATATTCACTTCACTCTTATTCAAAGGTTTTTTCGAAGTTTGGGTATTATTCTTACCTATAAAAGAAGCCTTTTCTAAAGAGATAATAAGGTCGTCTTGCAAAGGAGACATTTGGTCTTTATGAACGGAGGCAAAAGCTCCCGGGGCCATAAAAACAAATAGAAGATAAAAAATGAATTTCATTACACAACACCCTTGATTGACGATTGGTTCTTACCTAAATGTATTTTTTTGTTTAGCTACAATTTAGGCACGCAACCAATAAGAGCGCGGTGTAGACCTTTCAGAACAGCATCACATTCTTAGCTTAAAATATTTGAAAAGGATAGTGGTATTATAAAAAAAACAATTTAGTGCTGATTTTAAAAAAAAAGACAGCTTTTTTCTGGCTAAGTTACTGGAATTAATAGGGAATAAAAATGTAAAAATTTCCGATAAATGTTCCAAAAATAACTATTTAGAGATACTTCTTAACTTAATTTAAGCCCATAATTTTTGGTATTTCTTAGAGTTAAAAGTTTTGTAAAGGAAATCATAAAAGAGAAACCTCTCCAGGTTACTGAAATGTCAAAGAGAATCTCAATAACTTTTCTTGAATAAGTTTAAAAATTAAAAAATAAAACCCAAACGTTAATTTGTATGAATTAATGTTAAAGTATAATGACATTGTGAGTCTTAAACATTTTCTTTGGGTGTCGTTAATGGAAGTGGTGAAAAGAGTTTCAAATGGTGTCTTAGACTTTTTTTGTGGTTTCCTCTACTTAATGGAGGCCATCGCTTTTAGCTTGTTTAACAAATTTGAAATCTACAAGAAGGGCGAACCGTTTTTTACCAAGGAAGAAATTAAAGAAATAGAATCAGGTAAGGTCTTTTTGAAGGAAGAGGAAAAGACGAAGAAATTGGATGTAAGTCACCCACCACCTAAGCTTATTCAGTAGTAAATCCTGCATTTTGACTTAAAACTCAGAGAGTTATCTATCCCCCATCTTTTTTTAAGAGAGTGGTTGGGGTTTGGTGAAAATAGACCCTTCTTTAATCTATAATATATTTGTCCAAGGTTTAGGTATTCTCTTTTTTGGTCTCTTATTTTTAATGGGCAAACCTTGTAGAGTTTTTGTGATTTCTTATTATTATTGCTGAAGATCGCTTTTATTGTTGATAGGGTCTTTTCATCTTTTATTTCCCGCCCTTTTTTAGACCACAAAATTCGAAGGTAATTGAAATTCTTTTTTAAAACATAGTCCATCATTGGAGAAGAATAAATATCGTACTCACGATAGTTGAAGCACCTACCCTTAATTTTATATTTGTAATCCAATGCTTCTTGAACGGCTTCTATCCTTTGGTTAGTGAGTTGGCATAAATCATTAATTTTTCTTTTTATAGTTATTTCTATATTTTCTTCTTTTTTTGTTAAGGTTTTTTTAACGTATTTAAGAAATTTATCTTCCCCCCATATTTGGGCCATTTTTGATTGTTGAAGCCATGAATCTTTTAGGGATATGCTCATTTTTCTTCTTTTCAACATGTGTCTAGGCCAAATAAAACGACGAAACCCTCTCAGCTTATTTTTTGGCGCAAAAAGTGGGTCTTGCATTTTTTTATAAATAAGATCTGATTTTTTATGAGTCTTTTTTTTGGATAGTTCGTTAATAATTTTTATTCTAGGAGAAGAGTAAATGTAGTCCATGGTTCCATTAGGGTGGACTTTTTTTATACCCATGGCATGTCTTATAATTTTTCTTTTCTTTTTTGTTGTTAACTGAAAGATATAAATATCGCCTGGCCTTATTTTGTTAATTTTTATTGGATAGGTTTCGTTCGCACCCAAATGAAAAGTGCCTGCTAATTTTGAGATAGTCTTCATAAAGCTTTTAAATCTCAAATTTTTTGGTAAATGGTCAAAGTCTTTGGATTCATTGGAAAAAAGAGTAGGTCTTTTTTTTAAAGGATGAATGATTGCGAAGGGAAGGTTATTGTTTTTGGAATAAATGGCCCTAAAAAAATAAATGATATCAGCGCAATCGCCCCACAAACCAAAGTATTGGCTTTTTTTATCTGTAAAAATATTTACTTTTACTTTTTCGCTTTTAAACCATTGGCTGTATTTCTTTTCCCATTGTTCATTCCATTTGTTTTTGGTTGCCCATACTGAGGCTTGAGATAGATCTAGGTGGGTTGCTAATATAAAAAAAAGGAAGAAATACTTTACCTTAAATTTAATGGTCTGCTCCTTGCCACTTTAACTATAATTCAGGGATCTTTTTCGGATTTTTTTTTCGATGTAAAAGAAATTTATTACTTATTTTCAAAAAGTGTATTTGGTGTCTAGTGAGCGGAGTAATAGCTTTTAATACCCTTTATCTATAAATGGCTTATAAATGTTTCAATTTGGTTCTTTCTTTAAGAAAACACACGGGTTTTCTGCTATTTAGTCTTAAAAAGCATATAAATACTTAAAAACTCGTACTTCAAGGTTCATCATGTTTGAGAAAAAGCCAAATTTAGCTCTAGGTTTTATACTTATTTATTTTTTAGTTTTAACCGTTGGGATGAGAAATAGTAATGGTGCAGGCATTAAGCCTAACTTAAAAACTACCCATGAAAAGAGTAATTTTAAAAAGTATACTGGCCATATTGAGCTAGAGAATTACCTAAAAAAATTGTCAACTTTTAATCATCAAATGAAGTTAGTTACATATGGAAAGACTTACCAAGGTAGAAATTTACCATTAGTCATTTTCAGTAAAGAAGGTATCAGGGACCCTAAAATAGCAAGAAAAACGGGGAAACCGATTATTTTAATTGGCGCTAATATTCACGGAGATGAAAGGACTTTGCGAGAGTCTGTTCTTGTTTTAATGCGTGAACTTGTCCAAAAAGACAGTCATATGAATCGGCTTTTGGATGACCTTATCATCATTATTACTCCTTCAATGAATCCCGATGGTTTTGAAGCTTCCCAAAAAGGTTCCAGAAAAAATGCTTTGGGTGTCGATATGAATCGGGACTATATGAAGCTAGAACAAGTTTCTCTTTTTCAGTTTGTTAAAAATATTCTTCACACATGGAAACCTCATTTATGGGTGGATGGCCATAATGGGGGGCGTTTCCCGTATCATTTATCCTATCTATGCTCAACTAATGCTGGTGTCTCAAAGGCCCTTTCTGGTTTTTGTAATACAAAACTTTTGCCTTTTATAACAAAGAAACTAAAGCAGAAAGAGTATAAATCATTTTATTACCAAAGAGGGAACAAATCGTTTTGGTCAATAGGAGGGCATAAGACGAGAATTGGCAGAAACTATGGTGGCTTAATTAATATCATTAGTGTTCTTTTTGAGTCCCCTAATTGGCAAAATAAAGAGCTTGGCTTTAAAAGTGGGCTTGTTGGATTGAAAGCGGTTTTGGAGTTTTCTTCAATAAATAAAGACCAAATTTTAAGAGTAACAAGATCGACCAAAAAAAGGGTTGTGAAACTCGGTAAAAATGGTGAAGGTAATGTCGTTGTAAAGATGAAATATGGCTTTAGTGATAAAAGAGTTAGCTATTTGATTGGTGGAAAGAAAGTAGGGTCAAAAAGGGAAATTATAAAAGTAGAAAATGCTAAAATTAAGAATAAAATAATACCACTAAAAACAAGACCAAGACCTTTTGGTTATTTGTTAAAGCCAGGTTTTGAGAAATCGATAGACCTTCTTAAGAGACATAGCATAAAAATCTCTAAGCTAAAAAGAGACCATTACTTAAATGTTGATTCTTATATCATTAAAGATATTGAATATAAGAAAGTGTATGATCATAAGAAGGCGGTTTCCGTAACGGTAGAAGGAGTTTCTCAAGATAAAGTCATGTTTCCAAAGGGAAGTTACTATATAAAGACAGGTCAGGAATTAGGGGCTTTGGTAACACAACTTTTAGAACCCGAAACATCCGACAATATTTTAAAATGGAATACAATGGACTTTGCCCTTCCGAGCAAGATAAATGGTTATGAAAAGTTTGTTCTACCTATTTATAAGTTGACTGGTCAAGAACTAGACTAAGTGAATGAATGATTATCTTCATTTTAATTAAGAGTATAGAAACCAATGAGCATTCTTTGAGAGGCTTCGCCTCCGGAGTGACTTTCTATCATAAAACTTATGCCATATTTTTTAAGAAGCTTTATATCAACACCTGCACCCAATTCATAACCAGCATCCATTCTGGTTTCCTCACAGGCTGTTGAAGTGTCAGCACCGCAAGTTGTTTTGGTCGAGTCCTTAAATCTTCCAAGACCTAAAAATCCATTAACGTATATAAAGGGTTGCATAACAGACTTATTTAGTGAGTTAAGAGGGTAAATCACGCCCCCCACTCCAAATTCGCCCTGGGAGTAGCTGGTTCCTATATTATAAGCAAAGCTGCTAAGCCAACGAAACATATCCCCACTTTGTAGGAAAAACTTAACCGTTGTAGCTGTGGTGGTAATACCTCTTTTATTAGCACTTGCTAGATTACCTGGGGTATCAGTACCCGCAGTAAAACCAACTTGAAACTTACTGTACGAGTTGAATGCGAAGCCAAAAGCCATAAGAATTGTGAGAAGGTATTTTAAATTTTTAATTTTTAGCATCTTCATAAGACTCTTATCGATTTTAGATTCAATTTATTTAATCTAATTTTAAATAAAGCTGTAAAAATAATTTCGTCAAATTTAAAAATAGAATTATAATAATAAAAAATTTTAAGTAAGAAGGGTATATTATGAAAAAATGGTCGACACTTGTAGTCTTCTTTTTGCTGAGTTTTAATAATTTAGTCGTTAAGGCGGAAGAATTTAGAATTGTTACTGAAAATTTCCCTCCATATAACTATAAGGATAGTGACTCAATTAGAGGTTTTAGTACAAGTATAGTTAAAACAATGCTTGAGATGTTAAAAACTAGTCCCAAAAATGGGATTGAAGTTATGCCTTGGGTTCGAGCTTTTGAAACTGCTAGGCTTAAAAAAAATGTATTGATCTATTCTATGGGAAGAAACCCAAAAAGAGAAAACCTCTTTCACTGGATTGGGCCTATTGCTCCTTCAAAATATTTCCTTTTTTCCCTAAAGGGAAATAAAAATATTAATATAGAAAAATTGGCAGATGCCAAAAAGTATCGAATCGGTACAGTGCGGGAGGATGTTAGGGAGCAATATTTATTATCTAAGGGCTTTGTTAAAGGTAAAAATATTTTTCCTACATCAACATATTTTTCAAGTTTTCTTAAACTTAGGGCCAATAGAATAGATCTATGGGCAATGAATGAAATGGTTGCTTTTCACCTTCTCAAGGAGAAAGGCTATAATCCTAATAGTCTATTAAAGAGATCTTTTTTCTTTGAAAACCTGTCTAAAAAAGGTCTTTATATGGCCTTTAATAAGAAAAGTTCTATTCAACTTGTTAAAAGGTTTCAAGGAGCTTTTTCTAAAATGAAGAAAAATGGCAAGTATGATGAATTAAGAAAGGCTTTTTTTAAATAAAGTTGGACTCTTAAATTAGAATATGGAAAACATAAAAAAACTAAATTTTTAATCTACTTAATGGAGGAGCGTCCATGGGTCTAAGGCCTTTAGGAGATAGGGTCCTAGTCAGAAGAGTTGAAGAGGAAAATAAAACCAAAAGTGGTATTATTATACCAGATGGAAATATGGAAAAGCCTCTGACTGGGAAGATCGTGGCAATTGGCCCCGGGAAAAGACATGAAAGTGGTAAAGTTTTCCCTATCCCTGATATAAAAATAGGAGACATTGTTTTATTTGGTAAATATTCAGGAATAGAAGTAAAAATAAATGATGAAACTCTTTTATTAATGAACTCCGATGATTTACTGGGAATAATGGAAGAAGAGTAAATAAAAAATTTCTTTGACTAACTTTTCTTTCCAACTCTCTTTCTGTAAAGAAAGGGGGTATTTGAGTCTTCTGTAAAGCCCATCTTTATAAGATAGCTTTGATGTTTTGGGATCCTGGAAACTGTCTCTAATGTATGAATATTATGTTTTTCAATTAAAGGCTGACTTTCATTAAATAAAAACTGTGCATTTTTAAGGTCTCTATATTCAGGCCGAGAGTAATCTAAGTGAATTTTAACGATTCCTTGTTCCTTCATCTCTCCTATAAAAAGAGATACTGGGTTCATTTTTCGAGAGGTTAATATGATAATTGGGTTTTCTATATTCTTGATTGAAAAATCAGGAAAAAAACTTTTTATATCGTTTCTGAAGTAAGATAAAAACTCCCCTATAAAAAACTCATCACCTTTAAAGGTGGTATTTATTGAAAAATACTCATTTTGTTTTTTCATTTTTATAAGATAAAAAATATCTATACATGTATTAAAAAAGTTAAGGGCGAAAACGGGTATTGATTCAATGAGGTAACTGTAAAGGGCAAAGGTACCCGCTCCTATTAAATTAATAATTCTGAACGCCCTAACATTCGTCATCATAATTGAAATAGCTATGAGAATAGAGGCGATGAGTCCGATATAAGTGTAAATTGATTTATCCATTCTTTCCCTAGATAGAGTCCTTTAAATTTATATTATTATCTTGAATAAGGACGTTTTTATCAAAAAAAAAAACATCTGCCTACTGGATGAAAAAAAATAAATGATAGTTAACTTTACGACTTTTCTTCAGGAGCTTATTCTTTAATAAAAGAGCCTGCCAAAAAAGGAGACTTTCTATTTTGAAACAGAAAAATTTATTTAAAATTGTAATCTTTTTTTTGGTTTTTTTGAGCCAGTCAGGTTATTCATTAACTAGAGATGAAGCCAAACATTTACTAAGTCGAACCCGCTTTTTTTACTCTAAAAAAGACCTTTGGTTCTTTATGAAACTAGATAAATTGAAAGCTGCACGGATAGCAATAGGAGCCTATCAAGGTAATCAAGTAAAAGAGTCAATCCCTAATTTTTTAGTCGAGTTAAGAAGAAAAAAGAAAAAGATGATTAAAGCTTTGAGGACAGAGAATTGGAGCGATTTTAATCGAGAGTTTTTGTTTTTTTATAATAAATACCTTGAGGGAAATAATAAGTTTATGATGATCACTCCTCTACCAGAAACTAAGATGTCTAAGAGAGAAGCTCGTAGGATGATGAGAAAAATACAAAGATTTTTTTACCCTTGGTTAAAAAAATGGTGGATCAAAAAAATGCTTTATTCTAAAGAACCCTTTCGAGAAGTTCTTACCCTTTTTTGGCATAATCATTTCACTACTTCATTTAAAGCTGTGAAAGACTTGAATCTGCTTTACCAGCAAAATGAACTGTGGAGGGAAAAAGCACTAGGAAGTTTTGGAGATTTAACGAGGGCAGCTGTTTATGATCCAGCATTAGGGCTTTATTTGGACCTTCCAAAAAGTAAAAGAAATAAGCCAAATGAAAACCTTGCTAGAGAGCTTTTTGAGCTTTTTACTTTAGGCATAGGAAACTATAGTGAAAGAGATATTAAAGAAGCATCAAAGGCCTTGACTGGTTTCCGATATAATAGACTCAAAGATATCTACCTTTTTAAGGAAAATTTTCATGATTCTTCAAACAAATTTATTTTTGGAAAAAAAGGGAAATTCGATCCGGAAGATTTAATTGAGATTATTCTTGAAAAAGAAGAAACATCACGCTTTATTGTTAAAAAGATCTGGAAAGAGTTTGTAAGTCCAAATATTTCAAAAAGAGAATTAGATTATTTTTCCAATGTTTTTAAAAAGAATAATTATGATATTAGAAAATTATTTTTATCAATTTTTACAAGTGACTCTTTTTATGAAATGAAAAATAGAGGCGCTCTTATTAAGTCCCCAATCCATTTTATTCTCTCTTATTATTCTTTTTTAAAAGAGAATGAAATAAAACCGGAATCCTTTGATGTTAATGTCATAATGAGAATGAGTAAAAAAATGGGGATGGAACTATTTAACCCTCCAAATGTTAGAGGTTGGACTGGGCATACCTCATGGATTAATACGAATACCTTGTTATTGAGGAAATCATTAATTAGGCGTTTTTGGAAATATCGATTGATAAAAAGAAGTAATATTTCCTTTAGAAAAAGAAGGTTTGTTAAGAATATTGCCAACATATATTTACCTTTACCACCAATAATTGACTTAAAAAAAGGAGCAGGAGGTAAAAAAGTTTTTGCTCTTTTATCTGGACCTATTTTTCAATTGAGGTGAATTCAATGACTCTAAACAGAAGAGATTTTTTTAAAGTTATGACTGGATTAGGAATTGGAGGGTTTCTAAAACCTTCTTTTGCTGATTCTCAATATAACCTTCTTTCTTTAAATAAAAAATTTATGGGGAAGAGGTTAATTCTAATTCAGCTTATTGGTGGTAATGATGGACTGAATACTTTGATTCCATTTGAAGATGATCTTTATTATAAAAATAGGCCTAAAATTTCTTTGGAAAAAGAAAAAATTTTAAAGCTAGACTCTAATCAAGGTTTGCATCCTTCCCTTATAAATATGTTTTCACTTTATAAAGAAGGAGAGGTGTCAATACTCCAAGGTGTAGGTATGGAAAACCCTAACCTAAGTCATTTTAGGGCCATGGATATAATTGAGACAGGCTCTGCTTCAAACGAATTTTTAAAAACAGGTTGGTTAGCAAGAGCGTTCAATGAATCTAAAATCAATTATGATTGGAATGGAATTGTTTTAGGAGGGGGCTTCTTAGGTCCATTAAGAGGAGATAATCTAAAGTCATTAAGTTTGAAAAACTTGAGGTTTTTTAAAAACTCCACTGGAAAACTTGAAAAGTTAAAAATTAAAGAGCTTTCCAAATTATCTCAAAGAAATGAGGCATTGACTCACATTTTGCAAGTAGAAAAGGGCCTCCAAAAAAGTACCGGTAAATTTACAAACAAAAATATGATGAAAGTTGACTCTAAAGGAAAAAGGTTTCCTTTAAAAAAACAAGTGCAGACGGCTTTAGCTTTAATAAAGTCTAATCCACAGATTCCCATCTTTGTTTTAACAATTCCAGGGTTTGATACTCACAGGAATCAATTGAATCGGCACAAAGTATTGCTTGAAAATTTAGATCAAACTATTAAGGTTTTATCAAATGACTTAAAAAAAATGGGTCTATGGGATTCAAGTTTAATTTTGACCTATTCTGAATTCGGCCGAAGAGTTGCTGAAAATGAAAGTTTAGGGACCGACCATGGAACAGCTAATGTTTTTTTTGCTTTAGGAGGGAAAGTTAATGGAGGCATTTATGGAGACCGTCCAAGTTTAAAAAATTTAGATAAGGGTAACCTTGTGTATACAACTGATTACCGCTCCATTTATGATTCTATTCAAAAAAAATGGTTTCTATTAACAAACAAACAAAGGACAGGGGAATTAATACCATTTATTTGATTTCAAATTTTTTAGATGGTTTTAACAGATTACTTTTTCAATAAATCTTTATTTTAAAAATTATTAAGACCGGGGAAAGGTATTGAAAAATTCTTGGCATTATGTTGTGGGGGATATTCATGGTTGTTACCAGGAGTTTTTAAAACTTGAAACTAAAATATTGGATCATGCCAAAAAAAATAAAAAAAAACCTATTATTATTTCAGTAGGGGATATTATTGATCGAGGACCCTGCTCTAAGGAAGTTACAGAGCATTTTATAGATGGTAGGAGGAAGGGGACTCATGATGTTGTGCTAGGTAATCATGAGGCCATGATGCTAGCTTCTTTACAGCTATT
Source organism: Halobacteriovoraceae bacterium (assembly GCA_002715375.1). Taxonomy (GTDB): domain Bacteria; phylum Bdellovibrionota; class Bacteriovoracia; order Bacteriovoracales; family Bacteriovoracaceae; genus UBA7317. The sequence continues at coordinate 12,528 of PAZA01000053.1, read as the reverse complement.
TAAACCGGAACTTTTTAAAAACTTGAAAAGAAAGTTTCCTCCATGGCTATACACTTATAAAGAAAGATTCTCAGAAAAGACTTTTAAAGAAAAAATGACTTGGGAGGCTTATTTAGAAAATTTGAAAAGTCTTTGGTTTGATCAGGGTGGAAAGGAAACACTCCAAAGTTATGGAATTTATTCAGATGATCCAAAAAATTGGGTTTTACCCAAGAACCATTTGAACTTTTTTCTTTCCCTTAAGCCAGTTTTGATATTGAAAAAAACTCTTGTGACACATGCCTTACCTAAGTCTGACAATATTGACAGAGTCTTAAATGCTTTACGAACTAGAAAAAAAGTAACTGGAGAAATTAAAGAGGCAGTTTATTCTTTAATTTGGAACAGAAGCATGGCTGGTGTTAATGGTGTGAAAGGCAAAACTCTTGTTAGTGGTCACACACCAGTATCTTCAATAAAAAGGTACAAAAACCAAAAAGTTATTCAAATCGATACAGGTTGCTATTCAGGAGAGAGGCTTACAGCTTGGTGCTCCGAAAAAGACAAAGTCTTTTTCGTAAGGGCCCAAAAGAGGTATTTTTAGAGATTTAGCGTCACGCCTTCTTCATCAAGTTTATCTAAGATGTCTTTTATACTTGTGGCCTTATTCATATCACCTCTAAATCCAATCCCACTATTGTGAATGGCCAAAATTTCATAAGAGTTAGGGTCTATAACAGCTGCACCGCTGCTACCACCTTCTGTATCACATGCATAGTGGAGCCTGTTTAAATAGTAGTCCCTATTTGAGTTCCATTGCCCAAGGTCTTTTCTTCCTAGGTTTTTACAGTTTTTTGACCATTGAAGAGGTCTTTTCATAGGATGTGAGTAAATTGTCATTTCTTGATTCAATTCTGGCTCACCACCTGTGTAAAGGTTAAACAGGCTTTTTGGTGCATTATCAACTTCAATTAAAGCGAAATCCCTTTTTATCGAGTTTTCTGCAGCGATAATTTTAACGCATCTAGAGTTGAGGTATCCTCTATAAGACTCTCTTACTCCCCAACTGATAGAAAATGGTTTGTTGCAAGGGATGTTTTTGTGAAAGTTAAAAAATTTAGCCTGGACGCAGTGACCAGCTGTGATCATTATATTGTTTCCAATATGGGTTGCAGTGCACCCAGAGTGGATAAGACCTATAGAATCAAGCAGTTCTTCAGAAGGGGAGTCTTCTCGGAAATTAGTTAAGTTTTTTGGCACGTAGACCAGGTCATTTACTCCAATGATAGACTTTGTATCTACAAGTTGTAGGTTTTCCTGTGAGGAAGTAGGGCCGCAACTAGCAAGAGTGCAAGCAAGTAAACCTAACCAAATTAGAGAAATCATGCTTTTCTTCATTCTTTTTCCTTTTGGAACCGCTCTTTTATTAATGTCCGGGATAAGTTCATGTAATTAATCAGAATTAAAAGCTTTTGGCCTCTCACTTTTTCTTACATTTATCATTTATTGGGAGTGTCTATGAAAAAGGCAGGAGCTTTTCTTAATTGTGCGATCAGCTGTATTCTTCGTCTTGATTATCAAAAATAAAAATAATGAGTATAAAAAACCTTGTTGATAAGCTTCAATCCTTTTATTCTTTTGCAAATTTTAGAAAGAGCATCTTTATAATTTAGGAGGTTTTGAAAATGAAAAAATCGGAAGGGAAGACGTTATTAGAAAGGCTTTTTGGTTTAGTTTGTTTTGGTGTTTTATTGGTTCCAGCAATTTCTTTTGGGCAAATGGATATTGATTCGATTGAAAGAAAACTAAGACGACTTGAGACGAAGGTCTATTCCATACTAGATCATGTGGAGGAATTAGAGGCTTTAAATCAGGATCTAGAAGAGAGACTGAGTCTATTGGAGAGAAGGCTAGGTAGAGGCGATGATCGCGCAAGTTGGATTTGCAAAATTGAAACAACTTTTAAGACTTACAGTGCAGTAGGCAACTCTCGCGCTTTAGCTGAAGAAAAGGTCATTAAAAAGTGTAAAAAAGATACTTTGGAATCCAATTGTAGAGGAGCAACTTGCTCTAATTAAGTTTCTTTCAGGCAATTTGTTTTTTCAGGAATGGATTTGTTTAGAGCTTCTTCTTTGGTTTGATATCGATGACAAAAGTTGTTCCCTCTTCTTCTTGGGTTGCAACGTCGAGGTTGGCACCAATTTTTTCTAAAGTTGACTTTACCACATCCATTCCAAATCCCCTTCCAGAAATTTCGCTAACAGTTTCTTTTGTAGAGAAATTGGGAAGAAAAATGAGGTTAATCTTTTCTTTTTGAGACATGATATCCAATTCTTTTTGAGTGCAAATTTTGTTTTCTAGAGCCCGCTTTTCAACTTTTTCGAGATTAATTCCCCCACCATCATCTTTAACGACAATTCTTAGAGATCCTGTTTTGGATTCTTCACAGGAGATTTCTATAGTCCCCATTTCTTTTTTTCCTCGTTCGAGTCTTAAAGAGGGGTTCTCTATACCGTGATCCATGGAGTTCCTCAGTATATGGATAAGGGCATCCTGAAGTTGGTTAAAGTCATCAGGCAGTAAAGAACCTTCATCTCCAGAAATTTTTAATTGGATTTTTTTATTGAGGCTTTGTGAGATATCGCTGACTAGGTTATAAAACTTTGACAGAGAGAATTTTACTGGAAGACCTAAAAGTTTTTCAAAAGCGATATCAATTGTTGCTCTTTGCTCTTCGGGCAGGTCTTGAAACTTCTTTTTAAGAAACTTTTTAGATTCCTCAAAATTCTTTGATAAGACATCGAGAGTATCAGGTCTTCTGAACTTTTCTCTAACTTTTGAAATATTAAAATATGCCCTAAACAACTTATAAATATCTAAGCTTTGGTGATAATTAATCCATGAAAATTTTTGATTTAATAAATGATCCTCAAGTTGTTTAAAAATAGAAAAATCTCTTTTAATCAAAAAGTCACTTTTAAAATTTTTAAGAGATGTTGAATGGAACCTTTCAGTTAACTTTTTTCCTAAGTCGACATAATAATCTAGAAAGCTTTTGTCTGGTAAAAACAGGCTACCAATTTCTTTCTCATCTAAGCTCATAAGAGATTTCATCGTCGTTTTAAAGATATCATAGGCTATTTGTTTATCATCATCTATATTTAAAAGGAAAATTTGAAATAAAGAATAATCTGTATGGTATTCGTTTCGAAGAAAACGGTTGATATCAAAAAATTCGTCATTTTCCTCATCCCAAACTGAGTGATCTAGATCAAATCTAAATAAGAGTGCGAAAAATTTCCACAACTTAATAAGGGAAAATTTCATTTCCTTAAAGCTGTTTTTTGAATCACCTTCTATCAGGAGTGATTCTATTATTTTTACAATACCAGTTGCATACTCAAAGTGATTTGCCTTAAAGAGAGCTTTGATTCTTGTGATATTTTTAGAAAGGGAAGGAAGGTGAACCTTATCCTTTTTCATAATATTTTTTGTTTCATAATAAACATATAAGATTGCTTTTGCCCAAATATCTTTTGAGGAAACCTTAAAGGTCTCTTTGTGGAAGGTTTTAGATGTAGAATAAAGCTTTATTCCTTCAGTTCTTAGTTGATTCAGTGGTTCGATGAAATTTTGAATAATATTTTGATTTTCCCGCTCGCTTTCAATTTCAGAGGACTCAGGGTTTAAAGAAAAGGTTTCTAGAAAATAATTGATCTTATGTGCTGATTTTGAAATATCTTCTTCATTTAAAACTATTGAGTAACTTTCAATGAGAGCACAGGAGTTTTGAAGTCTTAAGATGGAGTTTTTTAATTTACTTGGGTTTTTTCTCTTAATTTTTAGAGCTTCAATGATTTCTTCATTTGTAAAGAGACTAAATTTTTGACCCTGAAATAATTTGAAAATAAAAACATCAAAGTTTTTAATATTTTCATGGATATGTCTGATAGTTTCTGCATCTTCTGGGAAATCAAGGTTAAGCAGTGTTTTTCCAATTTTAATATATCCATTAATTATGCCAACAAGTTGATCCATTTCCTTTAAAAGGTGATCCGTTTTAAATGAGAGGTTTTTATACTTTTCACTTTTTTCTAATTCACTCTTTGCAATTAATTCATGAATTTGCGAAAGTATAGTTTCAATTTCATGGGTTTTTTTAGATATGTAGGTAAAGCTAAATTGTCTTGAAGATCCTTTTATAATATGGAGGTACTTAAAAAGAGACTCCATACTCTGTAAATCATTCTTTTTTCTTTTAATGCCTTCCTTCATCAGTTTTGACCACTTAAGGGCCTCTTTAAGGTTTTCATCAAGTTGATGGAAAAAAGGTTTTAATGTGCTTCTCTTATTTGAAGTTAGTTCGTGAAGTATCGTTATGCGCTTATTTGAGGTCTCCTTTTCCTGCCTCATTTTATTTTCAAGAAACTCCATTTCTGTAATGTCATCAATAACCATCATCATATTTGAGAGTAATTTTTGTTCATTCCAAATAGGGTAATAAGCTATCTTGAGAATTTTCTTTCCAGTCCCATCTTTTGAGGAAATATTTACTTTTGAAGGGAATTGATTATTTATCATAATCCATTGTGTTTCATCCGCATCAAAAATAGTTTCCCAACAAAAAGAAATAAGGGCATGCTCTTCCGAACCCTCTTTTATTTCCTGAAAAATTGTTTCAAAAATATTCTTTCCAATTATTTTTTGTCCAAAAAGCTCTTCTGAAAATTTAGAAATTGGATTATTGATAATCATCCCTTCATCAACAATAAAAAAGGATTGCCTCATATTATCCAGGATGTAATTCAGCTGATTGATTGAAGTTGAAAGGTTTATGCCTTCTATCATTAACTGAGTTGCCATTTCATCTTGCACATTCGTTAGTCTTTTTTCATTCACACTTTTATCGTTTAAATCTCTTGCTAAATCATGAACTTCGTAAAGAAGAATGATCAAAGTAAAAATTAATGCTCCAGTTGGACTTGTTTCGAAAAAGCCCAAGGGAGTAAGCAGAATTAGAAGTGAGAGTGGAGCTGATTCTTTTGTTAATTTTGACCCTTTTTTAAAAAAGCAGAAAATTGTAAGCCCGGCAATGATGAGGGATGGCGACCAGATGATGGCTTTTGTCGCTATAGGGTTTGAAAAAGCAAATCCTAAAAAGCCTGCCAGTGGAAGAAAAGCGAGGAATTTATAGCTTTTATTAAACCAATTTGTTTGTAAAAATGAAGATTCCCATTCCAGTAAATATTTTCCTTTTTGAATTAAGGCAATAAGCAAAAAAGGTATGAATAAAGGCCCAGTGAGAGACCAACCTAAAGCAGAAGTAAACGCTAGTAAGGTGAAGAGGTCGTCTTTTTGTTTTTTGTAAAAAATTTGGAAAAGGCAATTTATGAAACCGATGGAAAAAAGGCAGATTGTAGCGATTGTTATTGGCCCTTTGGCTTCTGGAAGAGGAGGGAGGAAGCCACTATTTGCTTCGACTACGGCGACGTTTAAATAACTGGTGGCAGAAAAAAGAACAAAACTCCTGAGAGGCAAAAGGCTTGCCTTTTTTGCTTTTTTAATGGTTTTTATCACAAACTTTTGTTTCTGGTTCATCAAAAAAAATAATCTCTAAAAATTTTTTAAAATTTTAATAAAATAAGCCTTTTTCCTAGGACCTTAATCGGTGATTTTACTGATTAAATTTAGGATAAAACGTTTAGAGGAATATCAGTGGATAAAAAAGGTCGGTCTTTTGAAAAAGAGAGTCTTTTTCTCTTCTTTAAACTGGGGTTTTCAGCTTCATTTTGCTATAGTTCGGTGGCAAAGTTGATTTAACGAGTCAAGAAAATAGCTGTTAAAACAGGAAGGGTATTTCGCATGAAGTCAAAAGAGCTGCCGAAGAAGTATAAATCTAATGAAGCTGAAATGAAATGGGGAGAGTTTTGGGAATCTAAGGGTGTACATAAGTACGATCCGACTGTTCCTAGGGAAAAAACTTTTGTTGTAGACACTCCTCCCCCTACGGTCTCAGGTTCCCTTCATGTTGGTCACGTCTTTAGCTATACCCAAACAGACGTTTTAACACGATTCCAAAGAATGAGAGGAAAAAACATATTTTACCCAATGGGTTGGGATGATAACGGGCTTCCTACGGAAAGAAGGGTTCAAGGACTTTATGGGGTTCGGTGTAATCCAAATCTTCCTTATAACGAGAAATGGGAAGGAAAAATATTGAATAAAAAGAAGAAGGAAGAAGAGGAGATTTCACGGAAAAACTTTCTAGAAGTTTGCCAGAAACAAACTGCTGAAGATGAAAAAAAATACGAGAAGCTTTGGCGTCATTTAGGGCTTTCCCTTGATTGGAATCAAGCTTATGAAACGATAAATGATCACTGTAGAAAAGTAAGTCAGCTTTCTTTTCTGGACTTACAAAAGAAGAATTTGGTGATGACTAAAGAGTCGCCTACAATGTGGGATACAACTTTTCAAACTGCGGTTGCTCAAGCTGAGGTTGAGGAACGTGAAAAGGGTGGCCACTTTCACGATATCCGCTTTGCTGTTGAGGATGGAAGTGATTTCGTTATTTCTACGACTCGTCCAGAGCTATTAGGAGCCTGTGTGGCTGTCGTTGCTCATCCTGAAGATGAGCGTTATAAGCACCTTTTTGGAAAAATGGCTTTAACGCCACTTTTCAACGTACGTGTTCCTATTATGCCAGCTGAGCATGCTGATAAGGAAAAGGGTTCTGGGATTCTCATGGTTTGTACTTTTGGGGATATCCATGATGTGGAATTTTGGAAAGCTAAAGGGCTTCCTTTAAGGCAAATTATTGAAAAAGAGGGAACAATAGGAGCTATAGAATATGGCTCATCCAAGTTTCCTAGTGAGCAGCCGGAAAAGGCAAATGAGGTTTCAAAGCAATTAGCTGGTCTTTATGTTAAGCAGGCAAGAAAAAAAGTAGTTGAGTTCCTTAGTGAAGAAGGTTCTTGCGTTGCTGGGAAGGGAGTGGCCCTTGTTGGAGAGCCTAAGCCAACTCAGCAGTTTGCTAAACATTATGAAAAGGGCGACCACCCTCTCGAATATATTTCGACAAGGCAGTGGTTTGTTAAAGTTCTTGATTACAAGAAGGAGCTTATAGAGCAAGGTAAAAAAATCAAGTGGCATCCAGAAACAATGTTTAAGCGCTATGAGCAATGGGTTGATGGACTTAATCAGGATTGGTGTATTTCTAGGCAAAGGTTCTTTGGCGTGCCTTTCCCTGTTTGGTATCCACTCGATGGTAATGGAAGGCCAGATTTTGAAAGCCCATTATATGCTACAAAAGAACAGCTTCCTGTAGACCCTCTTGTTGAAGTACCTTTAGGTTATAGCGAAGACCAAAGAGGTAAACCTAACGGGTTTATGGGTGACCCAGATGTTATGGATACGTGGGCCACTTCTTCTATGACTCCCCAAATTTCTAGTCATTGGGGGAGTGATGATGAAAGACATAATAAGCTTTTTCCAGCAGACTTGAGACCTCAGGCCCATGAAATAATCAGAACCTGGGCTTTTTACACGATTACAAAGTCCTGGATGCACGGGAAAGAGGTTCCATGGAAAAACATTGCCATCAGTGGATGGGTTGTTGACCCTCATAAAAGAAAATGAGTAAATCCAAAGGCAATGTCGTCACTCCAGAATCACTTATTGATCAATATTCAGCAGATGCTCTAAGGTATTGGGCTTCGAAGGCCAAACTTGGCTCTGATACAATTTATGATGAAAATGTCTTTAAAATAGGTCAAAGGTTGGCCACAAAGGTTTTTAATGCAAGTAAGTTTGTCTTCCTTCAGATAGAGGATGTGGAAGATCAATTTCTTGGTCTTGAAAACATAACAGAACCTGTAGACAGAGTTTGGGCCTCTAAGATGAACAAGGTAATTGAGGAAAGCACTCAAGCCTTTGAAAGCTTTCACTACGCAACAGCCCTTTCTTCTGTTGAAGCAGCTTTTTGGGAGTTTTGTGATATTTATTTGGAATTAGTAAAAACAAGGGCCTACAAACTTAAAGATAGCTCGGAAGGGAGGTCTGCCCTGGCATGTCTTTCATGGACTTGGAGGAATTTTATAAAACTTATGGCACCTTTTCTGCCCTATATAACTGAAGAAGTTTGGTCGTGGCATTTTGCTGAAAAAGAGGGCGCTCCTTCTGTTCATAAAAGTGAATGGCCAAAAATGATTTCTTTAAGTGATGATAAATCTGAAGGACCTCTTATTGATATGGCCAAAGAAGCCCTCAATGCTTTGAGAGGTGAGAAAACGACGGCCCAAAAAAGTTTACGTTGGCCGATTGAAGAACTTGTTCTTAAAGGGCAGGTAAAGGACTTAGACTATTTTAAGGAGATAGAAAAAGATATTGCTTTTTCTTCCAACTTGAAAAAAGGCATTCAGTATAAACCACTTGAAGATAATGAAAGCGGATTTGATGGACGTTTTTTTGAATTTTCCGTGACATTATCTGAGCATGCTGATTAGTAAAAAGCTTTCTATGACGTATGACACTTTTTAATTTTTTATAAATTAGGGGCCTTTGATAGGCCCTTTTTTTTCTGTAGATAAAACTTATTAAAGATTCTTTCTTAATGACTTCTTGGAAAGTATTCTATTAGAGGAGAAAAGAATTGCAATTGAAGTAGATTAGATAAAAAAGGAGTTTTTATGAAGTCATACTTTCTTCTTCCCCTCTTAGTCATATCCCTTACAATTGGCTGCTCAAAAATTGACTCAGAAGATATTCCCCAAAATGAAATATATACTGATTATAAAGTCTCTTATGATGTTCAAAATGATGAAGTTATTGCGAGGGCCACTTTTATTGCCAAAAATTGTTCGTGTGATAAAATTTCAGGTTTGACGAGGGTTAAGTTAAGTGGAGATAGTTTCGTTACTCTTAATGGAAATAAGCTTAAGCTAGACGGCGTTATAGATAAAAATCTTTCATTGGAGTACTCAGGTCGTCTTAAGTTAGATGGTGGAGCAAAAGAGGTCATCTTAACTTATCAAAATAATGATGGAGACACTTTTCAAAATCGTTTTACCCTTTTAGATGAACCGACCTTTAAAGTTCCTCCTAGAATCGTAGAGGTGGGCATTGATAATCATTTAGAAATTGAAAAAGACTCTTTACCATTAGGTGAGAGCGAACTTTACTTTGTTTTGAAGGATGATAAGTTGAGGACACTTCAATCATCACCAGTTTTAAACAGGGATATTAATTCGAATGGCGAAGCTTCCTTTTCTTTAAAGTTGGACTCTTCAAGGAATGAGAAGTTATCTGAAGAAGGTGAGATAGGTCTTTGTGGGCTAGTTAAAAGAAAGAATATAGAAAAGCCTGAAGCAGGGGGCCTTCTTTCCCTTTCTACTTGTGGGCGTCCAACCTTTGTAAGAATTTTAAATTAAGGTTTGATTTGTTGGTTTTGGCAAAGGCGGTCCAAAGAGTGCTCTAGTGGGTCAGGTAGCTTACCGGCTTTGGCCTTTTCTTTAAGGTAGCGGCTTGAGAAGCTTTCATAATCAATTGATTTATAATACTCAAACCTTTCCCTTACAATAGGCTTAAATCTATCCTTACAATACTTTTTAAGATAAGGCTTGACGTGCTTCCATCTTGATTTTTGATAGTGGTTTGAATAAAAAGTTTCATCCCATTTAGGGTTTGCGTAGCTTTTTATATCGAGAGGTCTTACAAGTTTCCATGTATGTTTAGAAACCTTTTTAATTCGGGGGGTTTTACCTTCACAAAGACTACGGAAGAATTTTAGACCTTGATAGTTGGACTCCATATCACCGTAGGAGAAGACACCCGAGGCCATAGCACTTTCCCCCAAGAAAACTCTCTCAGTTAAGATTCCTAAATCCAAGGCGTGTTTAACGGCTTTCATTTGTCTCTTTTGGATTGGTAAGGAACTCTTTTTCATCTTCATTGTTTTTAATTTTTTCAAATAGAAACCGTAGTAGACAAGACCGATTCCAAAAAAGTGGGAAATCTTATCACTTCCCATATAGATGCCATTAATATTAATTGTTGGGCTCATATTCACGCCCAGTTTGAGAACTTTTTTGTAAATTGTTTTTTTAAGATAGTCCCATTTCTTTGTTCCGTATTTTGGAAACCGATCGATCTTTTTGTTTTTCTTAACCCAATGATCAGTATATTTTTGATCAATTTTTACAATACTTTTTCCAATCCAAGTCGCAACCCTTTCACATTTTTTTCTCATAAAAGGGCGTCTTTTAACCTTTCGGAGGGCATTCACCATAAGCTCGTTATAGTACCTATTAATTTCCTCTGTAGAGTCTTGAATCTCTTTGTCCCAAGCAAGATAGTTGTCTGTTTCAGAAGCGTTTAAGCTTATTTGGGTAAACAAAATAGAGACGATGAAGCTAAAGGCTTCTAGCCATTTTTTATTGTATTTTGGACGATTTAATCCCTTCATATGGGGGTTATACCATAAAAATAGTGGCTGACCTTTTAAAATCAGTAAGTTTTTTAGATTTTTAAAATAAAGGGATGAGGAATACTTCCAATAAAAAATGTAGGAGCTTAAAGATTTCAAATGTTTTATCCGATCTTATGATCGGAAATTAAGGGTGTAGTAAAAAAAAATTATCTGTTGAGGGATAAAAATGATTTTATTAAAGAGCTTTCTTGAAAAAAAAATGCCAATTGTCATGATTGCTTTCTTTTTAAGCTTACAGGTCAATGCAAAAAGTTGGAAAGAGGTTGTTGAGGGAAGGGTTTTAAAAGAAGAGGTATTACCTCTTTGCGAAGAAGACATCTATAAAGTGAAAGGAGGGACAAGCCCTCTTATGAAGAGGGTTATTAAGGCCGTAAATAAGGTTAAAAAGAAGGCAACGGTTAAGCCTGAATTTATTTTTACCAAAGGTTACGCAGATCTTGGAGTTTACCGCGGCGGAGATGAAATTTTTGGTAAAATGGCCAAAATGATAGAAAGCGCAGAAAAAGAAGTTCTTATTCAAACCTTCATTTTTGATATGAACTCACCTTCGGCAACGATGGTTTATGATGCCATTGTTAACTTAGAGAAAAAGAGAAAAAAAATGAAGGCCAAGGAGCCTGTGGTTGTCCGCTTTCTCTTTGATATAATGGGGAGTAGAAAGGGGGCTAACGTTTTTGAGCTTATGACGTGGGCCGTTTTTGGAGGAAGAAAGACGACTCTAAAGGACAACGAAAATTACCAAATTGAATTTCCGAAAAAACTAGATCCTAAGTACGTCCGTTTTGAAATTAAAGGACATAGGCATGGTAATTTTATAGCTGTTACTCACAGTAAAACAATCGTTGTTGATAGGAAGGTTTCGATGGTTATGGGGGCCAACTTCATTGGTTACCACCATACGAGTGAAGAAGATACACCTATGGGAACTGACTTAATGGTAGACCATGGTTTTATCGTTCACGGTGACCCGGCATTAGGTTTGGCCGATGATTTTTACAACCTTTGGTTTAAAAATAAAGGAAAAATGCTAGGGTTTTCTTCTCAATATAATGGAAATGTTGTGGCCGATAAATATTTAAAATGGGATAGAAAGCCTTTTGCGCCCTTTAAAATGAACACTGCCGTTGAAGCTTTAAAGGGAAATAGAGTCCTAGGTCCAGTCCTGGTAGGAAATGTAGGACGTCATGCTGATGGTAGGAGGAGGAATAAGGATTCTGCTATCAACCCACAAAATGCGGCTTTTAAGGCCATCATGAGAAATGCAAAAAGCCATGTCAATATTGTTTCTCCATCTTTAAACTCCTGGTCTTTTATGGAGCTCATTATTGAAACTTTAAAAAGAGGAGTGGATGTAAACTTTCTTCTTTCAAAAAACTATCAGGATTATAATAAGCTCTATCAAGAAGCTGGAACAAATAATGATGCTGTTAATTGGATACGAAAAAAGTGGTTAAAGCTTGACCCTAATACGCCAAAAACAAGTGTTAATTTCCTTGCACAAACTCAAAAACAATTATTAAAGAAAGAAGCAGGCAAATCCAAGTTTAAAAGAAAGAGGATAGGGGACTTTAACCTAACATGGTTTGTGACCCGTGGTGGAAATGTAAGTGGAAAGGATAAAGGAAAGTTTTACCGCTACAGCACAAGGATTAGGGAGAAGTTTTATAACCAAAACCACACAAAGTACCTTAGCGCTGATAACCAAGTAAGCCTTGTTGGGTCTGCCAATATTGATGAGCAGTCATGGTTTAACTCGAGAGAGGCCAATATTATCGTTGATAGTCATGAAGTGGCCAAGTCCTGGTGCCGGAAAACATTTAAAACAGATTTTATAAGAGGACAAAGGTGGGGGCGTAAGTTTGATGTTGGGGAGGCCTGTCGGTATCACTCCCAATGTGAATCTGGAAAATGCGACCGCAAAATCTTAAAAAAATCCTCTAAGACTTGTGTCTATAAAAAGGGAAGAGGTCTATCTGGAGAATATTGCACAAAGAACAAGCAGTGTAAGTCCAATGATTGCAATCCCCGTAAAATGAAATGTAATTAGATGAGTTTAATGAATGAAT
>PAZA01000052.1 GCA_002715375.1 Halobacteriovoraceae bacterium | reverse complement strand
GTGTTCTTATTGGTATAGCTTATGGGTCTATTTCCGGATATTACGGAGGCCTGGTCGATCAAATTATGATGAGGTTTGTCGATTTTCTCTTTGGTGTGCCTTTTATCTTCCTCGTTATCCTTTTAATGGTCTTTTTTGGAAGACACGTTTTTTTAATCTTTGTAGGCCTTGGGCTCATTTACTGGATCGTATTGGCAAGGATTGTGAGAGGCCAAATTCTTTCTCTCAAAGAAAAAGAGTTTGTCATGGCGGCCATTAGTAACGGAGTGAGTGAAAGGAAAATTATTTTTAAACATTTAGTTCCAAATGTCCTCGGACCGACTATTGTTTTTTCTACACTCTTAGTCCCACAAATTATGCTTTTAGAAGCATTCCTAAGTTTTATTGGACTTGGAATATCTCCCCCTGACGTTAGTTTAGGAATTATGATCAATGATGGTGCTTCAGTTTTAACGAGTTTCAGCTGGCCCATTATTTTTCCAGGCTTTATCTTTTCTCTCATGATTTTTTGCATGAACTTTATAGGAGATGGACTAAGAGATGCTCTGGACCCAAGGATCAGTTAAACCTAAGAAAATGGAATAGAAGAAAAGAAAGAAGAAAAATGAAAGAGGCAAAACCATGACAGAACCCATTTTAGAAGTAGAAAACCTCCACGTGGAATTTCACACCCACGAAGGCGTTGTCAAGGCCGTTAATGGCCTAAGCTATCAGGTCATGCCTGGTCAAACACTTGGGATTGTCGGTGAATCAGGAAGTGGTAAATCAGTGAGCTCTATGGCGGTTATGGACCTTCTTCCCAAACCACCCGCCATCATAAAGCCAGGCAGTTCAATAAAAATTATGGGGAAAGAAGTCACTGGATTAAGCCCTCAGGAATTAAGGCATTATAGAGGAAACGTCATGAGTATGATTTTCCAGGACCCTATGACCTGCCTTAACCCCTATAGAAGAATAGATAAACAAATGATTGAAGCCCAAGTCTACCATCAAGGCTCCACAAAAGCTGAGGCCCTTAGAAAGGCCCAAGAGATGCTGGAATACGTCCACATACCCGATGCTCTCACGAGACTCAAAGCTTACCCCCATGAACTCTCTGGGGGAATGAGGCAAAGGGTGATGATTGCTATGGCCTTAACTTGTGATCCTAAGCTTATCTTTGCAGATGAACCAACAACTGCCTTGGATGTCACAGTTCAAGCGCAAATTATGAAGCTTTTTAAAGAAATTCAGGAAAAATTTAAAACGGCCATTGTCCTCATCTCACACGACCTGGGAGTTATCTCTACTCAATGTGATGAAATTGTCGTTATGTATGCAGGCCAGGTGATGGAGAGGGGAACTCCAGAAGATATCTTTGAAAACCCAAAACACCCTTATACTCTGGCCTTAAAACGATCAATTCCCGAGCTTTACCCAGAAGAAAACGAATCAAAAACGCTTTACACAATTCCTGGTCTTCCACCGAACCTAATGAAGCTTGGTAACGGCTGCCCCTTCGCCGAAAGGTGTGAAAACGTCGTGAACTCCTGCACAGAAGGAATTATTCCTAACATAAATATTAAAGAAAACCATGAAGCCCGTTGCTCTCTTTTAAAGGACGATTAAAATGGCGTTACTTGAAGTCAACAACTTAAAAATTTATTACCCTCTGGCCAAAAAGAGCCTCTTTTCAAATGAGCCACAAAAATATGTTAAAGCTGTTGACAACGTCAGCTTCAAAGTTGAACAGGGAAATGTCCTTGGCATTGTTGGAGAAAGCGGCTGTGGTAAATCATCATTGGCAAAAGGCATTATGAGGTTAACTCCTGTTATGTCAGGAGAAATCCTGTTAGATGGAGTTGATATCCTTTCTCTTAATAGAAAAAACTTAAAGAAAGAAAGAAAAAACTTTCAAATGATCTTTCAAGACCCCGAGGCTTCCCTCAACCCAAGGCTCACGGTTGGTGAAATCATTGCTGAACCTCTTCAAGTTTATGAAAACCTAAGTAAAAAAGAACTCCGCTTAAGAGTCCAGGAGCTTATGAGTCAGGTCGGTTTGAGTCCCTATATGATAAGACGTTACCCTCATGAGTTTAGTGGTGGCCAAAGACAGAGGATTTGTATCGCTCGCTCACTCTCTCTCAAGCCTAAACTCATGGTTTGCGATGAAGCGGTTAGTGCTCTAGACGTTTCAATCCAATCTCAGATCATTAATTTATTAAATGAACTCAAAGAAGAACTCGGCCTTACCTATCTTTTTATTTCCCATGACCTTGCTGTTACAAGGTATATAAGTGATCAGATTATGGTTATGTATCTGGGAAAAACTGTCGAGTTTGGAAAAACTGAAGACGTGATGATGTCCCCGACCCACCCTTATACAAAGGCCCTTATAAGTGCGGTCCCCCAATATAAAAAGGAAGAAGAGTCTCTTATGCTTGAGGGAGAGATCCCCTCTCCTATCAACCCACCATCTGGTTGTCCCTTCAACACGAGGTGTCCTATCGTTCAAAACAAATGTCTTGAAAAGATGCCTCCTTTGGAAATAAAAGAAGGTCATCAACAGGTGGCATGCTTTGAAGTTAAGGCCTAAAAAGGGTCAATTGGGTCAATCACTTTAAGGGGACCCTTTTCTTACCAGTTGCTAGAAACGGACTTCTTTTTCATCAGAAAAAAAATCTCTATGATAATCAAAGCTACATTGCTTTTTGATATCTTGGAGGTAAGCATGAATTTCATTTTTAAACTGATACTCAGGGAAAACGTACAAACCCCAAAGGTGAGATGCAATCATTATATCCAAGATAGTCATGACAGGACTCTTATAATAGGGTTTTAAGTCTGAAAGAAGCTCAGTCATTAAAGGCCCTAATTCTTTAATGAATTTTTCTTTATTTTGGATAAGCTCATTAAAAGGTCCTCTTTTCTTTTCTTTCTTCGTTTGAAAATATTCCCTTGAAGAAGGGTCAAACTCAGGAGTCCATATCCAGTAAGGCATACAGAGGTTATGGATAGGTTTACCAAACCGGTCCAAAAGGTCTGTGACTTCTTTCACTTTTTTGTCATTTTTTAAGAGGTCCATTTGAAGTTGGTTTTCTTCATCAACTTTTTCAATAATTTCCAAGCTCTCATTTTGGGCCTTTCCTTCCTCCAACTTAACAATGGGAAGCATCTTTTTTTGACAGAGGTCAAGTGGCGTCTTTTCATCATCATAAGGAACAACAATGGAACTGTAAGGCACTTTTAGATAACCCAAGGCCATTCTGACACGGACACAAAAAGGGCAATGGACGTAGTGGTAAAGTGTAATCATGAAATTTGACTCCCTAAAACTTGAAAGATCAAGCCTATTAGCTTAAGGTTTGGAGAATAGGATTAAGTTATGAATAAAGTCAAAGTTTTATTTTTATGCACTGGTAATTCATGCAGAAGCCAAATGGCCGAAGGTTGGTGCAGGCACCTTAAAAGTGAATCCATTGAAGCCTTTTCCGCTGGGACAAACACACTGGGAGTCAATAAAAGGGCCATCAAGGCCATGAAGGAATCCGGTGTTGATATCTCTCATCATAAAAGCAAATCCGTTAACCAGATTTCGGAAAAGTTTTTCGACTATGTCTTTACAGTTTGTGGGAATGCAAACGAAAACTGTCCCTACTTTCCTGGTAAAGCAACCATTCATCACGTTGGCTTTGACGACCCTCCTAAAAAGGCAAGTGGCTTAACTGACGAAGAAGAAATACAAAACGAATATAGAAAAGTAAGAGATGAAATTAAGACATTTATTGAAAAGATTGAGGTATACTTTTAAATTTTTTCAGCAAATAATGAAGACCCCATATTAAGGGATTCAGAAACCTTAGAAGCATCCTGCTTTTTTAAGTGAGGTCCCGTCTGCAATATTTCTCTAATTTTTGACCCCATAACATTGGCGGCAATATCAGTTTCCTCTCCGACGATTAGGTCCGCGTACTGCCTTTGAGGGTCTAAGTACCTCTGGTACATAGGTCTAACAGTTGCGTAATACTGCTCAATCACTGAGTCGAGAGAACGACCTCTCTCTTTTACGTCACGATGAAGTCTTCTCGTGAAGCGGATATCTGCTTCGACATGAAGAAAAATTTTAATATCGAGCAGTTCCCTAATATCTTTATCAAAAAGGGAGAAAATCCCTTCAAAGACGATGACTTTACTTGGCCCAATAAATTTTGTTTCTTTCAAACGGTCTGACGCTTTAAAGTCATAACAGGGACACTCTATTGAGTGACCTTTTTTTAATAACTCTAAATGTTTTTTAAGAAGCTTCCAGTCAAAGGCACTGGGGTGGTCAAAGTTCGGACGCCCATCATCATCGAGATGAGTGAGTTTTTCCTGAGGAAGATAATAGGAATCCATACTCAGCAAACTTACATCAGATTCAAAGCCCTTTAGAATCTTTTGAGAAAATGTCGTTTTTCCAGAGCCAGACCCACCGGCAACGGCAATTAAATTCGTCAAAATACACCTCTAAAGTTTAAAACAAGTAGCATAGTTAAAGGCCTAAATAAAGAGAAATCAAAGATTTACAGATAAGGGTAGAGTTTTTACCCACTTTTAAATTGAACTAAAATTGGACGATCCTTGCCACCATGACACAAACAAAGGATATTAAAGGGAAATGACAATTTTTTAAAAGAGGCGGTAGAGCTCATGAAACAAGAGTTTCTTAAAATCAATGGACTAAATTATAGTCTTTGGACATGGGGCGATCCAAGTTTACCTCCTCTATTTTTCATTCATGGGTTTGCAGATTCAGGAAAAAACTTTGAATGGGTTGCCGAGCACCTAAAAGATCAATATTTTTGTATCGCTCCAGATTTGAGAGGTCACGGGCATAGCGAAAAAAGCAAAAGCCCCCTTGGGTATTTTTTCTATGAATATGTTGCCGATATTCACCAAGTTTTTGAGCACTATTCTCCTAACAAACCTGTGTTTGCTATAGGCCACAGTATGGGAGGCAATATTGTTTCTATCTACGGAGGCGCTTGCCCTGATAGAATTAAGGCCTTTATCAATATTGAAGGCCTTGGGATTAGAGACCGATCCCGAGAAACAGCACCAAAAGTCTTTTCAAATTGGCTTCTTGGTAAAGCGACTCATTTTAAACAAGTTTACTCATCCATTTCAGACTTTGCTGAAAAAATGAAAAAAAGAAACCCTTTATGTCCTTCAGAAAGATGCCTTTCCATTGCTGAAAACCTTTTAATCGAAAAAGAGAAAAACCAATTCGCTCTTAGGGTTGATCCTCTTCATTTTTTACCAAACCCCTATATCTATAGGTTTGAAAATGTCGCCCCCTTTTTTGAAGAACATAAAGGATCTATACTTTTCATTGAAAGCGAACATACAAACATGGACTCCTGGATGACTCCTTTGGACCTTGATCCAAAAGAAAAAGAAGCCTTTCGAGTTAAGGAAACAGAAAGACGCCTCTCATTTTATCCCGGTCACCAAAAAATTATCATCAAGGATTGTGGTCACATGATCCACTATGATTTACCTGCCGAACTATCCCAGGAAATAAAAGCCTTTTTTAAGGTAAGCTAAGAGGTCACCATTATTATGAGAGAGACTTTGCGACTCAAGCTATCTCAATTTTTTATTAGTTTTAAACAAAATGATCACTCTCAAGAATTAACTCGTTTTTGGCTCTTAAGGGGTATAGGCTTTCTTTACTTCTGTGCCTTCTTTCCACTTATATTTCAATTCAAACCTCTTTTAGGATCCGATGGACTCCTACCACTAAGTCATTTTCTTCAAAAAACCCAATCGTACTTGGGAGATCTAAACCCTTTTTGGAACTTACCTAATATTTTTTGGCTAAATGATAGCGATTCTTTTGGAATCTTTCTTATATTTTTAGGAACTCTTCTTTCTTTGATTGTCATGATGGGCTTCGCCAATTTTTTTATTCTCTTGTCTCTTTGGATTATTCAATTATCTATTTACCATGTTGGTCAAACTTTTTGGGGTTTTGGTTGGGAAATGAACCTCCTGGAATTAGGTTTCTTGGCCCTCTTTTTAGTTCCTGTTTTCAATCTATCACCATTTTCACAAAAATTACCTCCACCTCAAATTATTTTATTTTTTTTTCGATTAGTGCTTTTTAAAGTTATGCTTGGGTCAGGTCTGATAAAAATCAGAGGTGATGCTTGTTGGTCAAGCCTCGAATGTCTTTCATATCATTTTGAAACTCAACCTATTCCAGGTCCTCTATCAGCTTTTTTTCACCACCTTCCAAAATTTATTCTTAAAGGAGGTGTGATTTTTAATCATATGGTCGAGCTTATCCTTCCCTGGTTTATTTTTTTTAAAGGACGACCCAGGCTAATGACTGGATTTATTTTTATTTTATTCCAATTGACTCTAATTTTAAGTGGAAACTATGGATGGATAAATTACCTGACTCTCGTCATGATTATTCCTTGCTTGGATGATTCATTTTTTAAAAAAGTAACTCCAAATTTTATTTTAGAGAAAATGAGGTTAAAAAAAGAATTAGATGAAAAGAAAAACCGTTACCAACTTATTCAGGTTGCAGTCTCCATCGTCCTTTTATATCTATCTATAAATCCTATAAAAAACCTTATCGGACCAAGACAAGTTATGAATGCCTCATATGACCAATTTGCCCTAGTTAATACATATGGTCTTTTCGGTGGAATCACAAAAAAACGATTTGAAATTGTTATAAAGGGTACAAAAGACAAAAAAATTTCCACTCAAACCAAATGGATTGAATATTCTATTCCATGCAAGCCAGGAATTCCTTCAAAAAAGCCTTGTATAGCTTCTCCTTACCATTACAGGTTAGCTTGGCAAATTTGGTTTGCGGCCATTGATAAAAACAGAATACAACCTTGGCTTGTCCATTTAGTTTATAAAATTCTCTTTCATAAAAAAGAAGCGCTTTCTCTTTTCGAAGACAACCCTTTTCCGAGAATCCCTCCGAACTACGTAAAGATGGACCTTTATCTTTACGAATTTTATAACCCAAAAAAGCATGGAGATGAAGGTATAAATAAAAAGTTGTGGTACAAAAGGAAATTTATTAAAAGTTACCTCCCCCCGTTACATAAACACCACCCTAAACTCAAAAATTTTATCAATAAAAAGGGATGGCCACTTAATTAGTTGAATAAAAATCATTGAATCAGACTTAAAAGCCTACTTTTTTAAATTTATTCTTAATTTTTTTAGAAAATAACCAATAAGATTCCTAAGAAAATATGTTTTTTTTAATTTTTAGTCAGGGACTATGAGTACAAAGCCAAGGATCCTCATCGTTGACGATGAGCCAGATATTCAAAAGACCATTGGTGATATCCTAACAACGGATACAGATGATGGTGATGATCTGAAAGACCTGAAACAATCACTGTTCGGAGATGAAAATGAGGAGATAGGAGAGGAAATAGTTTACGACTTAAACTATGCCGATCAAGGCGAAGAGGCGATTCAATTAGTAAAAAAATCAAAAGAAGAAGGAAATCCTTTCTCAGTTATATTTATGGATATTAGAATGCCTCCTGGTATCGATGGCATTGTCACCTCCCAAAAAATTTGGAGCATAGACCCTAGAGTTGAGATTATTCTTTGTAGCGCCTATTCAGATTATACTTGGGATCAAGTTATTCTAAAACTTGGTGTTACTGATAAACTTATTATACTAAAAAAACCTTTTATGCCTGAAGAAATCAGCCAGGTTGCACTCACTCTTTCCAAAAAATGGGCTTTAGTCAATGACCTCGAAGACCTCGTCAGAGAGAGGACTCTCCAATTAGAAAAAGCAAATCAATCCAAAAATGATTTTCTTGCAAAAATGAGTCATGAAATAAGAACTCCTATGAATGCAATAATGGGCTTTAGTGATATCTTGTCCTCCCTAATTGATGAGCCAAAACAAAAAGAATACCTTACGGCCATCTGTCAGAGCGGAAAAAGCCTTTTACGCCTAATTAACGACATCCTAGACATATCAAAAGTCGAAGCGGGCCAAATTCACCTTAAATATAGCGCAATCGACCCTAGAAGGTTTTTTGAAGAATGCAGAGGTCTCTTTATAGAAAGATGTCAAAAAAAGGAACTGGAATTTGATCTTATTATTGAAAAAGATATGCCAAGTCCTATTCTCCTTGATGAATTAAGACTTCTTCAAATAACTCTTAACCTTTTAGGCAATGCCCTTAAATTTACGAATAAGGGTAAAATAGGGATAAAAGCGGGATTTAATAAGCCAACCTCTGATGGACAATTTATAGACTTTTACTTCACCGTTTTCGATACTGGCTGCGGAATTCCACCAGAAAGTACACCTAAGATATTTGACAAGTTTTTTCAAACAAAAGAAAGTGCGTCTCAAACACTTGGTGGAACAGGCTTGGGGCTATCGATTACCAAAGACCTTATCGAATTAATGAATGGAAGTATTACCGTCGAAAGTAAAGTCAACTCCGGAACTAGCTTTACCATAACATTTAAAGACATAGAGACAACAATAGATAGCGATCAAATCACAACATCGGAAATCTCTCCAGATTCCTACAAATTTAAAAACTCAAAAATCGTTATTATTGAAGATATAGATTACAATCTCGCGCTTATGAAAGCTTATCTTGAAAATTATGACCTTCAAACCTTTTTCGCCAAAAATGGTAAAGAGGGCCTTCAACTCGTTAAGGATCACGATCCAGACCTCATTATTACGGATATAAAACTTCCTCTTAAAGATGGGCTTGAGATCATAGATGAGCTTAAATCAAGAAATGAAACAAAAAATATCCCCATCATTGTGACCACTGCAATGGCCATGTTAGGTGAAATTGAAAAAATTAAATCGATAACCAATAGTTTTTTATCAAAACCAATTTCAAAATTGGACCTTGTTGAAACTATGGCGATTCACTTACCCTCAGAAATAGTCGAAGTAAATGAAGATGGTATGATTATTTCTCAAATGGATTGGACTCTTAATAAAGAGGATGTTGAAAAGATTCCAAAACTTTGCAACATTCTCAGAGAAGATATTTCAAATCAATTAGAAGAGGCCACTAAAACCCAAATTATTCAAGACTTCATTGAAATTGCTAGCGAAATGAAAAGCTTAGGGTTAAGCTATAAGTGCAAGGACCTCTACGATTACGCTGAGACTTTTTTTCTAAGCGCTAGAAACTTTGACCTCAAATCCGTGAAAAAGTATGTCGATGGCTTCCCAGAAAAAGTCAAAGAGATAGAGGCTAAATTCAAAACATAAGAGAAAGTCAGACATGCCTCTATTTATTAAATATTTTTGTCTTTGTTTATCCATTACTTTAGTCACCTCTTCCCTCGCACAAAAAAAACCTACTGATAAATTAGGAAAATATGGCAACCTTATATTTAAAGTAGAAAATGTCCAAAACCCTAAAAAGGGTCCCATGCTTGTTCTCATATACAAAAAAGAAAACTGGGCCCCTGATAAACCTAAGAAAGCATTTAAAATTGTAAAAGTAAAAATTCAATCCTCCACACAGGAGATAATAATTAAAAATATTCCTTTTGGAACTTATGCTATAAGTCTTATCCACGATGTTAACAGCAATAATAAGTTAGATACCAGATGGTTCCCACCAGGAATGCCTTCTGAAGACGTTGGAGCATCAAATAATGCGGAAGGGGGACCTTTCGGCCCCCCTCCATGGGATAAGGCAAAATTTAAGGTTAATAAAAAAGAAGTGCGTATTAAAACAATTAAAATGGCCCACTTATACAAATGAAAAAAAACTTCTATTTGTTTAGACATGGACAAACCAATTGGAACCTTGAAAAAAGATGCCAAGGTCACACGGATATTCCTTTAAACGAAAGAGGATTTAAAGAAGCTAAAGAGTTATCAATAAAGCTTGATAAAATACCTCTGGAGGTTATCTATTCAAGTGATCTAAAAAGGGCCGTCCAAACAGCCGAAGTCTTATCCGTCAAAAAAAAAATTCCTTTGTTGTTATCCAAAAACTTAAGGGAATTTTGTTTAGGTTCAGCTGAAGGAAAATCACATGATGATTTAGTTTCCACTTATGGCATTGAGTTGTGGGAAAATTTTTTAAGTATAAACTGCGAAAAGACTGATATTTCTTACCCTGGAGGAGAATCAAGGCAACAGGTCTTAAAAAGAACATTGAAAATTTTAAACACTATTGCCTGTGAGAGTTCATATCAAAATATTGGCATTGCAACTCATGGGGGTACCTTAAGAAACCTTTTGACCCATATAGACCCTTCATTTCAAAAAAAAATTAACACACCCAATTGCTCTGTTTTTAACATTTGCTACCTAAGCGATGAAAAAAAATGGGTATCTAAAGGGCAGTTTTTTTAATTAAATATGTTTAAATAAAATTCCGATGACAGTCTTAGACGAATTGGTTCAACTTCAAATTAACAGGCAAGGTAAGACATGGATCAAAAAGGAATTTTAAGAAACTCTCAACTTTTTAAAAATATAAAAAAAGAAATTATCGATGAACTCTCTCTCTTTTTCCATGAAAAAAAATACCCGGCCAAAGATACTATTTTTTTTGAAGGAGATATAGGAGATGAACTTTTTATAATTGCCTACGGAACAGTTAAAGTTATCAAAAATGACCCTCAAAGTGGTGAAGAAAAAGAACTGGCCATGTTAGCAAGTGGCTCTTACTTTGGTGAAATGGCCCTTATCAACCCTGATCACAAAAGAACTGCTACATTAGAAACAGTTGAAGCGACAACACTTATTGGTCTAAGCCAAGAAGGCCTTAAAAAGCTATGTGATCACAATCCTGAAGCTTCTATCGAAATTTATAAATCTTTGGCAACAGCTTTGGCCCAAAGGCTTTCTATGACTAACGACTCATTGGCTCACTATAAAACCTTGCTTAGTCATGATGAATAAATCATTTTGATGAGTAAAGTTAAACATATTCAATTATCTTTAAAAATCAAATAAGTCTTCTTTATATTTTTGTTATTTTTTAAAAAATATTTAAAGGTTCTAATTATTTTTCTTTTTTAGACCGATAAATTGGTCAACTAAATTAATTTCACTTTTAAGAGTTTTTTATGAATTTAAAGCTTTTGAAATTTTTAGTAGTTATTCTTTTAGTTTTTCCTTTGCTAGAAGAGTCCAGCGCTGACCCTTTTAAAAAAGAGGAATGCTTTTCTTGCAACATAAAAATAGATAACGTCGATGATCCAGTATCCCTTAAAGGAAAATGGCTCTTTACGAGAAATGACAATATCGAAAATAAGACCTCCAATGAAAAAAATGATGAGAAGTGGGTCCTTCTCAATACGCCAGGATCTTGGAAGAAAGCCTATAATGATGGCAAGAACTTTAGAGTCGGATGGTATAAAGGGAGATTTCAATTTTCCAACCAACTTATTGGAAAGAAGGTAAGAATTCTTCTTGATACCTATATGGCCGAAACCGAAGTCTTTTTAGATGGTAAGTCGATTTATAATAGAAGTAGTCAGGACTCCGTTAACAGGTATTTTTCTATTCAAGCAATACCTGTTGAATTTGAAATTACCAAAGAAAAACACGTAATTGCCATAAGAACAAATACAATCCTTATGCAAGGTATTTATCAACTTCCTTTTCACATGAGAACTTACAAAAAGTTTGACCCAGCACTTTCCTTTATGCTTTTTTACGGTGGAAATTTTAGAAGTATTGCTGGTTTTATTCTTCTTATTTCTGGGATCTTTTTTATATCAGTTTACCTGAGAACAAAAAATGACTTCTATTTGATGCCAGGTCTTAGTGGCTGCCTTATTTTTCCCTTTTTCTTCTTCCCTTTAGACTTTGTCACAAGCTTCATTCACCCTGAAAAAGCTCTTATTGCTCACTATATAGGTATGGCAGGGATGATGTACACCCAGTTTAAAGTCGGCGAGCTTTTTTACAAAAAGCTTCCAAAAGTAAACATGTTTTATGTCTTTTTCGCCAGTTTAACTGCCTTAACTTTTTTTATTCTCTTGTTTAAATTTAATCTTAAAATTTTCCAGGTTGTTAGGACAGTTTCTTTTCTTATCTCTTTTTTGACCAGCGCACTTTTAGTTGTCATGGGAAGAAGTGGTGTTAAAAATAATGTAAATGGTGCAAAAATATTCTTAGTGGGTGTAAGTTGTTTAATCCTCTCTGTCTTTCATGACCTCTTTAATGCCCTTGGTTTCATTCAATCTACCGGCTTTATAGCTCTAGGCATGATTCTTTCTACTTTTGCTATTATGGTCGTTGCAGCAAATAACTACACAGACACATATGTTCAAAACCAAAAGCTCCTTGTTGAACTTAAAGACTATGCCGAAAACCTGGAAGAAAAAGTCAAACTCGCTACAGCACATATTGAAGAAGAAAAGCAAAAAGTCGCGAACCTTCTAAACAATATGAAGCAGGCCATTTTCTCAATAGATAAAGAACTCAAGATTATTTCTCCAGCTTCAGCTTTCTCACGAGAGGTTTTTGAAGCCGACGTCGTTGGTACAGATATTTTTGATACACTTTTTAAAGATATTGATAAATCAAGTGAAGAGTATTCTCAAGTTTTTACCTCTATGGGAGCAGTCTTTAATAATCCAACAGAGCTGCAATATGATTTAATGTGTGACTACTTTCCTCCACGTATAAAGTATATAGTAGAACCAAGGGAAGAAGACAAGAAGTCACTAGAAGATGCTGAAGATGAGGAAGAATTCAAAATCCTTTCTATTAATTATAGCCCTATGTGG
The DNA here is from genome assembly GCA_002715375.1 of Halobacteriovoraceae bacterium. Taxonomy (GTDB): domain Bacteria; phylum Bdellovibrionota; class Bacteriovoracia; order Bacteriovoracales; family Bacteriovoracaceae; genus UBA7317. The sequence continues at coordinate 2,058 of PAZA01000052.1, read as the reverse complement.
AATGACGAAGAAGAACTTGAAAATCTCATGATTGTTGTTGAAGATATTACTGAAAAGGAAAAATTAGCTCATGAACTAGAAGAACAAAAGAAAACGAGTGAGAAAAATATCTCTATTATTAAAGAGATGGCCAAAGCCGACCTTGATGATATCACTCACTTCCTTAAAGATGCCCCCAAACTAATTGAAAGCACCATGGGGATTCTAAGAACGAAGTCTACGAACCCTGAAGAACTTACAGAAATGTTTAGAAACCTTCACACATTAAAAGGAAATAGTAGGGTCTTTAACTTTAACTCTATTTCTAGCCTTACTCATATTGCGGAAACTGAAGTCACTAATATGAGAGAAAATAAAAATCAAGGTGAAGAAATTAGCTCGGAAATATACACACACTTGATGGGCAAACTTTATGATATAAGTGCGGAAATAAGTGAATATGGAGCACTTGCTAAAAAGGTTTTTAGAATAGAAAATGAGTTTGAGAAAAAGCTCATAAAAGATATTAATGAGTTCACCTCAAAAATTGATAGAGGAATCGGGGAACTTATATCTCAAAATGAACTTGATTTTGCAGCTGACAAACCAGAACACTTAAGAAAAGAAGCCTTTGACCTTGTGAAAGAAAAAGATATCGACCCTGTAATGTTAAGTAATATCAAAAGGTCAACACATTCACTTAAAGGTTCGTTAAGGTCTATTAAGAAAAATGATGCCACAGACCTTGTTCATAAATTCGAGAACTCTTTTCACCTATTTGAAAACCTTGATGAAACAACTATTGAAGTTTTCTATAGAGATTTTATTAATAACTATATAGAAATCAAAGACCTCGTTAAATCAATTTATATGAATAGTGACTTAAACAGGCCAATTAATCACCCTAGCAAAAGTTGGAAACAGCTCCTCCTTTCCTATTATGACTTTTCCCTTGCCTACAAAACAAAAAAAGAATTCGATAAGGAATCCTATGAAAAGCTCAAAGAATTAGTCGTTAGCATGGATTTAAAGTTCCTGGCCACTAGTCTTAATGAGTGGGTTGAGCCATCGACCAAAGAAGAAAAGAAAAATGAAATTATGGGAAATACCTGGAACTACTTAGCTTCAATTTCAAAACTTAATTTTACTCAAACACCTGATGAAGTTAAGGAAATAGTCTGTAAAATGCTTATGGACCTGCCAGATGACCCTAAGGAAGCTAACAAGTTAATAGATGCACAAATCTCTAATGAGACACCACCCCTTTTGGAAGTTCTCAATGAAATCTCTCTCAAAAATCAAAGTCCTAATTACTTCTTTCAGGTGGCCATGCACTTCATCCATTTGAGTCCCGAAGACTCCAAAAGATCATTTATGTTGGATCGAAGTGAAACTGCTAATATAAAAAAGTTGGAAATTGCCCTTAAAAGGTCACATGTTGTTACAGACCTCCCCTTTCAACTTTCAAAAATGGCCCAAGAAGGTGACTCCTTGGCGTTAAGCCTAAGCCAATTTATAAAAGAGGGTGGTACGCATAACTACCTTAAGGCCATTGACTTTAATCAGATCCTCCAATCATTCTCTAAAGATTCTATGGGTGCTAAGTCTAAAGTTAAAGAAATGGAATCACTTCACATTCTCTCAAAAAATTACTTTAAGCTTCAAGAAATGATAAAGGAAAAACAAGATATAGAATCAATTCAAAAAGCATTCGATAAATTGATTGATATTCCTCTTGTCAACTCTCTTTCAAAGTTCGAAGTCATGGTCCAAGAAATATCCAGTAAATTAAATAAAAAAGTTGATTTTAAAATTCAGGGCGAAGACATTACCATTAACAAAGACTCATACTCTATTTTACAAGATGCTTTCGTACACATACTAAGAAACTCTATTGATCATGGTATAGAGGACCCTGAAGAAAGAAAAAAGGTTGGGAAAAGACCTTCTGGAAAAATCGTCATCAGCTGTAAAGAGTTGGGTGATGATCGAGTCGAGATATCAATAGAGGATGATGGAGGGGGTATTAATGTTGGTCGAGTGGCAGCAAAGGCCATAGAAAATGGTATTATTACCCAT
>PAZA01000051.1 GCA_002715375.1 Halobacteriovoraceae bacterium | reverse complement strand
TAATATTTCCCGAAATAAAGACAATAATTGTGTTTTGATTCGGTCCATCAGAGCTTCTAATATCAGCGGCCAGATTTGCACCCTTAATCACAGGCATACGGTGGTCCAAAAAAATCACATCAAAAGGCCCTTCATCGAGAAGCTTTTTATACTCATCCTTTTCACTCGCAATGAAAACCTCGTATGAGGACCTTAGTTCAAGGCCCTGTTTTAACATTTCTAGGATTTCTTCCTCATCATCAATAATGAGTATCTTTTTTTTACCCATATACCTACCATTGATAGCTGACCAATTGGCCTACCTAAAATTTTTGTTACAACCTAATTTTACCCAAAAACTGTAAAGATTAAAGGTCTTATCTTTCATTTCTTGGGGAAAAGAAAAAGCTCCTCCCCTTGTCCGACTTTTCCAATCAACCTCTAATAAATAACGAGGAAACAAATTCATAAAGTCCTTAAATAATTTTATTTAACGTCGACAAGGATCAATAGATTAAGGATGGTTTTGACAAGTTTTCAACTTTAAGGCCAGCACTTGAAGGATAATGGATAACAATGCACAGAACACTTAAATCACTTACCCTAATTGTATTTCTTCTCTTAATGATAATGCAAGATGGGGCCAAAGCAGCCGAAAAAACAGCTTCTCCTGTTTATAATACCTTTGAGTATTTAATGGGAGAATTCAAAGCAGATATTGATCAACTTGTAAAAAAGGTTTCCAACTCGATTCTTCTTAAAGTTTCAATTGAGGGGGATATTGATAAAACTTTTAGTAAACACGTCAGACGCTCATTAGAATCTTTTCGTATCAAAGGTAAAAAGTTTCGGTTCCGCCAATGTAAAGCCTGTACTTCTCTAAGAGCGGAAACCATAGGCAACCAGATATATCTTAAAAAGGGAATTACAGAATTTAAGGATATCCAACAAATCACTCAAAAGCTTGGAACAATGTCTTATGCTGAAGCAAGTGTTGAGGATACCGGAACAAGACTTATTTTTAAGATATCTTTTTTTAGCTCACTTAATGCTGAACTCCTTTGGAGCCGAACTTATCAAATGCGTCTGGTTAATTTTGGTGACCTTAACTTCACAGCGGCGCTAGAAGTAAAGCAGGCCTTTTCAAGAAAAAGCCCACTTCTTTTTAATGCCTCTTTTGGTGAAAAGATCTATGGGATAGGGCTTATTGACCTGAACGTCACACTGGGTCTGGCATCAGGTAAAGACTATGCAGGTCTACCAGGCCAAAGCACAAACCCTAATGAGGATTCGGTCAACAGTTACTTTGCCATAGGGCCCAGGCTCACAGTCAATATAAATGAATTCTTTAAAATGTACTCCAACTGGGGAAGTCAGTTTATCTATGCTGGCACAGGATTTTGCCAATATACAAAGTTGAAAAAAAGCACCGACACGGCAAATCCGGAAGGTCAATGGGGACTCCATATGGAAGCTGGGTACGGCGTCCACTTGGGAAGAACCTTTTTAATAACAACAGGCTTTACTAAAGGGCTCTTTATCAGCTCGACTGATGAAGATCAAGACTACCCTTTTCTCTTTAATATAGGATTTGGGTTTAGGTTTTAACTTAAACGAGAACTTTTGAAAAAGTATTATGCCCAAAAAAAGAAAAACCATGATGACAAAATTATTCATTTCTTTTTTGATTCTTGGGTTTTTAATCCAATCGGCCTTCAGTCAAACTTCAATTAAAGAAAAAGGTGGCTATATCATCATAAAAGAAGGAAAGAAGCGAGTTCAACTCAATCTTCCTGAAGAAATGAAAGATGTTGATGCCTTTATTATTAAAATGAATAAATTAACAGACTCAAAGTCTATTAATGCAGATATTTTAAACCGCTCAAAAAACCTGGGCCTTTTTAAAAAAACAAAAGATGATCTCAAAAAAGGTGCTTTAAACGAGACCCTCAAACTAGAATTAATGAAAAAAAGTGATGAAGGGTCTGCTAGCAAAGAAGAGTTAAAACTGCTCCAGGATTTGAAGGATCAAGAAAAAAACACTAACAAGAAAAAAAATTTAGATGTGATTACCAATCTGGCCGTTGAAAGTTATCTTAAAAAAGCCAATGATGCTTATAATGTTAAAAATTATAAAAAGGCGCTCCATTATTCTGAGATGGCAGACCAATTAGACTCTAAAAATTATCGAATCAAGGCCATGATTGGCTCCCTTCACTATAAGTTAGGAAACGACAAACTCGCCAAAAAGTATTGGACGGAATCGCTAAAGTTTAACCCCAACCAACCGAATATTAAGCTGTACATGAGAAAACTGAGGTAATTTTTTTTTAAAAATGGCCTTTGTCTGAATCTTAAAAGACTTCTCTTTTAAGATGGTGAGTTTAGTGAAGTGATGTAAATGGGCATTTTTTTAAGGTTAAGTCATTTATGGATTTTCTTCACCTTTCTGTTTTTTAGCGGAATTAAGGTTACTTTCTCCCAAGATGCTTCACTTATGAGGAATCAACTCCAACTTGAAAATGAATTTAATTCTCAAGTGAGGAAAGAACTCCTTCAAATATTTAAAAAAGAAGAATTTATTATTTCCTCCTCAATGAAATTAACAAGCCGTAGGATTACAAAAGTCCTTGAAAAAGAAAGTCATATAAATAAAAAGCCCCAAGGTCAGGACCAAAAACAAGTTATATTGCCAGGCTTTTATGATTCTGCTCCTTCCACTGTCAATGAAGTCTCTAATGAGCAAGTCAGAAGAGTTTATGGTTACGAAACAAAAACGGATTTAGAAAAAGGCCAATTAAAAGTTTTAGTTGATGAGAGTGTGAGTGATACCAGAATTGATGCAGCAAAAAAATTACTCACCCAAAGGTTTACAAATAGCTTTGGAGGAAAAATTGAAATTCAATTCCTCCCGGCCGTACTCAAGCCTCAATTAGCACCAGTACCCTTTTGGCAGGAGTTTTCAGGATACTTGAAAGATAATCTGGGAATTCTTCTTCTTTTCTTTTGCTCCCTTATTTTCCTCTTTGTCCTTGCCTCATTAATTATGAGAATGAGACCAAAAGACCAAATGCCTCCGGTATGGTCTTATAATCCGCCGATGGCTCCACCAATGGACCCATTAGGTGCTTTTGGTGGTCCTCCCCCTCTCCCAGGTGGTGGAAAAAGGCCTCCTATTGAAGTAGGTCCCAACGCTCTTCCACTTCCAAATAACCAGGAAAAAGAGCTTGATGAGTTGGAAATTGATAAAAAGATAAATAAGTTTGTCAGTGTTATTTGCAAAGAACCTTTTGTTACGAGAAAGTTTTTTCAAACACTAGACCGAGATAACCAAAAAAGTTTTATGGCCCTCTTTACAAGTAAAAGCTCAAAGGTTGCTCTCGGTGAATTTTTTGGAGAAACTCTTTTAGGCCCTGAAGCAGGAGACATTGCAAGCCTTGACAATGAAATGGACCTAGAAGAAAAAGCAGAGTTTTTAGAGTTTATTTCTCTGGAGCACGACCGCTTTAAAAACCTTATGGCCATTAAAAACGGCCAACGTTTTTCAATTCTGTCCCTTATGAATGATAAAGAGCTCCAATACGTTTTTTCCAATGAGTCTCCAAGAGACATTGCTTTCCTCCTTCATTTTCTTCCAAGAGACTCCATCTCTGGTGTTTTAAGCAGAATGGATAGTGAACAAAAAACCGAGATCATTATAAATCTAAAAAAGTCATCTCAATTATCCGGTGATGCCGAAAGAGAAATTGAAGAAAGACTTAATAAAAAAATCAATACATTTGCCTCTAGTGCTTTTTCCACCTTCATGAGTGAGGACTCACTTGTTGGAAGTATTCTGGATGAGTCTGACAATGCACAGGAAATTCTGGATAAGATATCAAGCACAGATAAAAATTTGGCCAAAGATTTTAAATCTCATTCTTTAAATTTTGATTACTTTATAGAAAACGAATTGGATTCTCTTGCAAGGATTTTTGAAACGATCCCAAATGAAACACTTGCTTTAAGTCTTATTGAGTACAGTAAAGATGATAGATCAAGGGTTTTAGATGCACTCTCTCCTACAAGAAGGAAAGTCATAGCCTCCTCAATGCTTATGAACTCAAAAGCAACACACGAAGAAATCAGGAAGGCCAAATTGGAATCATCTAAAGCCGCAAGAAAAGCCTATCAATTATTGCAAAGAAATAAAATGGGGAAGGCCTCATGAGTGGTTATAAAAAAAAGAGTCATTATATAAATGTTTACAAAATAAAGGTCTAAAATGCTAGCGAGACTACTACAACTCCCCTTCAGAATTTTGGGAATCGCCTTGATTTTGGCCGGGACTTATATTTGTGTTAAATATGATGTTAAGCCCTCTTACTACGGTATTTATCACCCCCCATCACTTGCCCTCGTTGGTTTGGTCTTATCGGGTGTGGCCATGTTCAGCTATAAAATTCAAACCCTCTTTAGTATTTTTTTAGGTTGCCTGGGTGAATCTCCCAGTTCATGCCGCTCCTACTTTAAGGTCATGGAAAAAAAACTTCCCGAACTTATTGACGTTTACTTTAGCGAAGGCCCTTCGGCCCTCACGTCAAGGTTGCCAAATGGCTCTGAAAAAGATCTATGGCTTCAGGTCTTTAACAAACTAGAAGCACAAATTTCCCCGAGTGATTTAATACAAGTTATGAATAAGTATGCTTCTGACTACAAATCGAGAATCAATAGAGAAGTTTTAGTGGCCGGAACAGTAGGAAGTTTAGCACCAACAATTGGTGTTTTAGGAACGGTTTTAGGGCTGATTAAACTTTTAGGTAACCTCCAAGACTTTTCAAGTTTAGGTTCCAATATGGCCTTGGCCCTTATTACAACTCTTTATGGGATTGTTTTCAACGCCCTCCTTATAACACCAGTCGTAGGACGTTTAGAAGAGTATAGAACCTTTAGACTTCAAATTTTCAGACAAATAATTTACTGGCTTGAATGCCTTGAACAAAAAAGAGCTGGGAGTGTTATAGAACACAAATAGTCTTAAAAACTTAAGGAGTCATGATTATCGATGGCCAGAAAACGTCATAGAGATAAAGTCTCCTCTTTTGAGGATGATCAGGAAAGCGGAGCTGAAACAATTTCAAAGTCTAGTTGGGCAGCGTCCTACGGAGATGTGGTCAGCGTTCTTTTGTGTTTTTTCATCATTCTTTCAACAACCAGTAATATGAATTCCAAAAATGTAGAAAAAATGAAAGAAGCCATGAGCGATGAAACACCTCAAGGAAAGAAAAAAGAACTCAAATCAAAAGACGTCATGAAAAAGCTCAAAGAAATGATCAAAGTAAAAAACCTTCAAAATGATATTACCCTTGTGGAGGAACTTGATGGAACTAAGCTGATTATTAATGACCGCCTGCTTTTTTCTTCAGGTGGTGCCACAATCATGCCTGAAAATATAAAAGAAATCAGGGCCATTATAAGAAGCTTTATTGACTTACCACCTCATTACCGCTTTAAAGTTGAAGGCCATACAGATGATGTTCCTATCAAAAGCAGAAAGTTTCCAACAAATTGGCACCTTTCTGTCTCAAGGGCCCTTTCACTCCTAAAAGTCTTTCTTCAGGAAGGAATTTACGAAAAAAGACTCAGTTTTCATGGGTTTGCTTCCTTTCAGCCTCTTGCAAAAACAGAGGGCCTTAAGGGTGAGGAACTTAAAAAGGCAAGAAAAAAGAACCGAAGAGATGTCATTAAGGTTTACTGAATCCACCTCCATCCATTAAAATAAATTCACCAACAGAGAAAACGAATTTATTTATGAAAAAGAAACGCCAATTTTTTTTTGTCCCTCTAGTGACTCTTATTTTAGGGCTAATTTCTCTCAAAGGAGAAGGCGCTACCAACTTCTTCAAAATAACAAATATTAACCCACCCAATATACCAGCTATTAACGCTGCCCTTTCAGAGTTTGAAACCACTATCAATAATCAATTACCCTCAATTGAAAGTGCTGACCTTACGAAAGATACAGTCAACTCTAATATCATATCCAATAAGGGGGTCGGTGTTGATTATACAAACTCTATGAAACGCTTCCTCATTGGTTGGTCTCAAAGTGCTTCCGTTAATGTCGGAAGCAGTGAAAATATCCTAAGTGGTGCAAAGACTGTCAAAGGTTTTGGCATGGGAACCCAATTTAACCTGGGTTTTAATCTTGAACCCTTAAAAAAAAGAAACCTGATTGACCTTCCCTCTTTTTGGAGAATTGACCTCAATAACTCAAAAGTTTTTATGGGCCTCATGACTGGTAAGACAAGCCAAAAAGTAAGTGGATATACACTTGGTTTTGATATTTTCACTTTTAACCTTCGTATTATGACAAAGCTTAAAAAGGCGGAAGACTTTAAAAGCTACTTTTTTAAGTGGGGTGGGATTGATTTAAGTACAGGACTTGAGGGAAATAAAACGACACTCTCAGTGAGTGTACCAAGAAAAGACTCTATTACAGACTCAACAAATACATATAAAACAACCTTCGACGGTACCGTTGGCTTCAAAGTGGACTCTTCTAGCTTGAGTATTCCCCTTGAGGTCTCGGCTTCCGCGACTTTCTTTTCTTTTATTGACCTTTTCTGGGGCCTTGGAACAGACTTAAACTTTGGATATGGTAAGGGTTCTAGCTTTTCAGACTCTGATGTTTTCATTTATGACATGGGAGATAACCTTATCGCAACGGCCGACGCCGAGTTCAATTTAGGTTCGACAGGAGCCCCTTCCATAATGAATGTCCGGTGGTTTACTGGAACCCAGGTTAACTTATGGAAAATGAAAGTGGCCCTTCAAGCACAACACTCAATCATTCAGGGGATTTGGGGGTTTGGAGCTAATTTTAACTTCATTTTTTAAAATTAAAAAGTTTGGGTTTAAAGGCTAGGAATAATAAGAGAAAAAGTTGTTCCCTCACCTAACTTGGTTTCAATTTCTATGCGACCACCAAGGCTTTGAATATTAGTAAGGACGACATCCATTCCAACTCCTCTCCCTGATATCTCTGTCACATTATCGGCGGTCGAAAAGCCTGGTTTGAAAATAAGCTCGGTTTTTTCCTTCTCGGAAAGAAAGTCTTTACTAGGGTCTATGAGACCTTTTTCAATGGCCTTGTTGTAAACATCTTCTCCATTAATTCCTCGACCATTGTCCTTAAGAGTCAGAATAATATCCGGTCTTTGCCGATTAAGTTCAATCTCTATATTTCCGTTTTTTTCAATTCCATGAGCAATACTATTATTTATAAGATGAATCACTGATTCTCTTATAATTTTAGCGTTCTTCCTTTCAAAAAGGGCCTCAACGCCATTGACTTTAAAGGTTACATTCTTTTCAAGCTTTCTTGCCTCTCTAAAGACTGTTGGCTTTAACTTTTCCAGTTCTCCTTTCAATTCACTCATCATAAGATTTGAAAAGATTCTCAATACTGCTTTGGCCGAAGTCATTTCTTTTGCGGAATGGAGGGCAACTTCAAATTTGGTTTTTGGAACTTCGATAAACTCTTCAGACCCATCACTTTCAGAAGATATAAACTCTTCACCAAAAACTTCCTGTGCACTTTCTTTATAAAAATTTAAAAGCTCAACAAGTTTTTCTTTGGTATCCTCTATTCCACGTTCTTCATATTTTGTTTCAAGTCCATGAACTTTATGGCTTAAAGACTCAAGATTAAAAAACCTAGATGTTCCTTTAATTGTATGGAGGCTTCTTTTGGCCCCTTCTTCATCACCCCAATCGTCTAATGTTTCAAAAACCTCTTTAATAAAAACTCTAAACTCACTTCTAGTGTTTGAAACTATTTCTTGAAGAACCTGAATACGGTACTCAGCCTTTTCTTGAGAAATTCTGACGGCTTCTTTTAATTTTTCCTCTTCTGTTATGTCCTCTACAATGAACATAATTCTTCGAACAATCTCCTGATCATCGGTAATCGGACTCAACTGAATTTTAACTGTTTTTTCCTCTCCATTTTCCATATTTAAAAATGTCTTTTTAGGAACTACATCCGTCATACTTTCAAATTGAAAAATGTCCATATTAATTGAAATACTGAAAACAAAAGCCATTTTTTCCCTAAACTCCTGTTCAAAAAGCTCAGCACAAACATTTCGTCCCACAATATCAACACCAAAAATTTCCTCTGAGTATTTTGAAACTGGAAAAATAACCTTATAAGACTCATCTACCGAAAAAACGGCTTGTCTCATATTATTTAATATATCCTTTGTTTCATTTAAGGATGAAAAAAGCTCATTTGTCCTCGCCTTAACTTTATTCTCTAGACCGGTATTTGTTTTTTCAATTTTTCGATAAAGAAGCTTTAGCTTATGGTTAGCGTCGTTTAACTCTTCCGCTCTAACTGAGATCTCATCTCTCTGTACTTTAATATATTCAGCAAAACCAAAAGAGAGAACAATAAGCATGAAAGAGGTTCCCATTAAAAGGGAATTTTCAATTAAAAGATAAGGGGCCAAAACGTTAAATTCAAATAATATTTGAACAATAGCGAGCAAAATAAAAATATTAATGGATATAAAAAAGTATTTGGCCGTAACACTTCCCTTCCTTAACTCACCATATGAGAACCATAAAGCAACAATAAGGTTTACAGATAAATAAAAATAAGAAAAGCCTGCACCGACTTTCGAAGGAAGAAAAAAGCACACTAACGTAAGTACAAATCCTCCCTGTATTAATTTGCTACATAAATTAAGTACATTGTCCTTTTGCAAGTCTATATAGCTTTTACCAAAGAGGAGAAGAATAGTTCCAGAAAGTGCAACAAGGCCGTTTAAACCTGCCCCTGAAAGCCAAACACTTTTGAGGTAAGAAACAAAAACCATAAGTGTTAACGACAAAACAAAAGCAAAAAGAGAAAAAAGAATGTAGTTAATATATTTCGAGGTAAAATAATTAAAGATATTATAAATAATTAAAAGAATAATAACTCCATAAAAAAAGGAGTATAAAGTTTTTTCTTCATTTTGTTTTTCGTAGAACTCTTCAAGCTTCATAATAGAAATTGGCAAAGTTAATCTTTTATTTCTTAATTTTTTATTTCCAACAAACTGAATAAGAAGTTCACTTATGTCGGCCGGAACTTTGAAACTTGGATATCTATTTCTGAGCCGAAGGTTTTTAGCTGTATCAGAAGACCAACCTTCCCCCCTAGAAAGAGTCGTCCTTTGGTAGACTTTGAAGTCATTAAAATAATTGTTATTTATAGTAATGACCCTTTTAAAGGGTTTTTTTAAAACTTTTATCCTAATATAAAAGTCTTTCTTTAAATCATTTAAAACAAAGGAATTCTTAATAACTGTCACTTTTTGAAAATTACTTGGATTATCAATACCTTTGGTCCCTTCTTCCAAAGGGTCTACATATTGAAAGGAGTCAATTTTTAAATTGGAGCTTGAAAAACTCTCGAGACCAAAGAGTAGAAATAAAAATAAAAAAGTTATTATTTTTTGCAAATATTTTTTCAAGATTTTCTCTTTTAAGTTGCTTTACAACGTTAATACTCGTCGGTTTAAAAGGAAGAATCTGAACGAAGGAAATGAATATTTCGTGGATTAAAAGACTAAAAATACAACGAAAAACAGCATTGGCAGAGGTTAGTAAAGAAAAAACCTTTATAGGACTTTATTAAAACCATTTGTGGTCAAAATATCAATAGCGGCATCGATTTCAAACCTATAAAAAACATTGAAGTCCTGAGGAAAAAAAGAGGTTGCATTATCTAAACATAAACTGATTTTTCTAACAGATATTTTTTCTGAAAACTTTGAACAACCAATATAGTCTATAAAACGATCTCCAAACTCCACCCTTTTTAAAAGGTAAAGGGCCAAACCTCTATTATCGTTGTCAATAACCAGGTATTTAGAAATAACTTTCTTTACTATAAGAATTCTGAAAAGGTCATAAGGATTCTTGTCGCCTTTGCTTTCTTTTTCAAAAACAAATGACCTTTTAGGGAAATGAATCCCTCCAAAAGCACCTTGGGAACTCAATAAAGTTACTATAAAAAATGTAGTTAATATCCCTTTTATCGCTTTCACGGCTTTTTCCTTCCTCTAGATGGCACGAACTAACCTTAATCTATTGTAGAAGAATTTTTATTTATAAAGAAATTTTTCATCGTCAAGAGTTGGCCACACGAGGACACTCTTAAAAAACAATGTTTTATTTCATTAGGCTTAAGAGAGCTTTTCCACTGACTCCAATAATTTTTATTGAATTGTCCCGTTTTCTTGGCATTTTCTTGAGTTTTTAAAAGAATTTTTATTTTGAAAGTTTGGCCCTCTCCCTAAGGAAAGGACCAAATTTATGGGATTATTTCATTAATGTTGAAGAAAGAATATCTTTCATATGCTCTGGAGTCGTATCATTTGCCTCTGCAGCTTTAACAATAAGAGCATCTAAGTCTTTCGAATCGCCTTCCATTGATTTTTTGAAAGCTTTAAGACCTTCACTAACATCAAAGCCAAGAACTTCTTTAAAGAAAACTTTTGAGTCTTCATTCGTCATTTGACGCGACTTGGAAGCTTTTTTCCAACCTTGAGCAAGCTTGGCCACACTAAAGGCCCTTTCTTCACTCAAACCAAATTCGCTAACCAGGTGCTCCTCAACTTTCTTAAGATTCATTTTTTCTACTTTTTGCCCTAACTTTTCCAAATCTTTTGAAGAAGGTTTTGTTTGCTCGTATAGAAACCCATCGTCATCGATATAAACTGTATTGCCATAGTCATCAACACCCCAAGACTCTACGTATTTTGAGTTATAGTAATAATGGTCATCAGCGTATGTTGTATCTTCATTAAAATCCCAAACGTTTACAGCACGGTATTGATTATTATAGTCATCATAGACAACGATCCAACCATCATACCGCTCAGTTTTGTATTTTTGGAGGAAGTACTGATCTGGATAAGTCGTCCCAGAATCATAATTTAAAGTATCAACAAACCAATCTGCCTCAGCGTAGCCAATGCTAGCTGGAGGATTGTATCCACCGCCTCCACCGCCGCCTCCGCCTCCGCCTCCGCCACCAGAGCCGCCAGAACAAGAAGCTAACACAAGGGAAAGCGCGATAAGGAGTGTGGAAATAGATTTTTTCATAAGTTTAGGTCCTTTGTTATAAAGTCATAATAAGTTTTCTATACTTTTATCCTTCTTAATTACAGACCTGACTTCATTTTTTCAAATAAGTTTGGATAAAATACTCTTGAAAAATGCGTATGTATGATTTTTCAGGAAAATGTCAGAAAAAAAGTCCCAAGTTGATACCAAAATAAGTTGGAATTTATAGAGAGCTTCTCTCATTGATTATGAAAAGAGAGAGACTGCTATGCACAATGCTAATTTTTTATATACTCTTCTGGGTTTTCTAATACATCAATAAATTTTTGAAGACCAAATTTTGCCACTAACCCACCCTCTATTCTTTCATCAAATGAAATGCGAATGGGCAAAGTCTTTTCAATTTCAACTTTACCGTCTTTGGCAATAACTTCGTCTTGAACTTTCCCAACCATAGCGAAAATCGGACAGTTCCCCCACTCGTAGAGGTGATGAAAACCAGGTTTCATTTTTAAACTTCCCAGGTTCGTTATAATAAGGGAAGTAAAAAGACCGTCTTCTTTGTAAAACCAAAAAGGAAGTAAATTGTAGTGATCTAATAAAGAAGCGAGCTTATAAATTGGACCAAAAATAAAGTTAGGTAAGGAGGAAAAAAAAGAATGCTCTTTATCTGAATAAGTTTCTCTATCACTCCTCTCTTCTTTAACCCCCCCTTTTATTCGCTCGCATAAATCATCAAAAGTCTTAAATTTAGAAAGGTTCAGCTTGAGAAAAGAAGTTTTTGAATCCCTGTCTTTTAAATCTTTTTTTACCGTAAAAGATATATGGACACCGTTTCTTAAATACAATCTATTGCCAGAGCAGAACCGGTTCATTTCAGGGCAATTCTCTAATGCGATCTTTCCGGCCCAAACCAGGATGTTCATAATGCTAAATCGGCCGTTATTTTTTTTCACAAAAGCCTCCAGCTTTTGGGCCTTAATGGATACATCAAAGTAAACTGTTGAGGACTGACGATTTGGACATGCAAAAAGGAGCATCGTTCTAAAGGGATGAATTTTTTTTACAAGCTTACCATCAGACCTGCTCCGCTTTAGGTTCAATAAAACCCAAATAAGAATCAAAGAACAAATAATTCCAACAATTAAATTTATATCTAAAAAAATAGTCATATTCTCTTGACCTCACTTCAATAATTCTTATCTATATTGTAACAATTTAAAAGAATCCTGACTCCCCACTCATATTTTCCCAAAAGGACCCTTGTTTCGAATAAAAACCTTTGTATAATAAATGGGCCCTCATCATAAACGCCATTGAGAAACTGAATGAGTAAAGATACTTCCACCACCTGGATTAATTTGGCCGACCATCGATTGGGAACTGAAGTCCTCTACGCAACCGACGACTTTTTCGGAGAAAAAGAAAACCTAATTAAACCCGGACGAGGACTCTATATTCCTGATAAGTACACAGATCGTGGGAAATGGATGGATGGGTGGGAATCCAGAAGGAAAAGAGTCGAAGGTCATGACTATTGTGACATCAAATTAGGGCTATCCGGAATCATTAAAAGTCTTGATATTGACACAAATCACTTTCTTGGAAATCACCCACCCTTCGCTTCCGTAGAAGCAACATGTGATAAAGCCATTGGAGAAAACACGGAATGGACTGAAATCCTTCCTCGTTCTCCTTTAAAACCAGGCTCTCAAAATATTTTCGAAGTTTCTAATACCAAAAAATGGAACCACGTTAGACTTCACATATATCCAGATGGAGGCGTTGCCCGTTTTAGAGTCTACGGGAAATCTGTCATTGACTGGGATCAGAATAAAAATCAAGAAAAAATTGACTTGGCTTCAATTTTAAATGGAGGGAGGGTTCTCCTCTGTAATGATATGTTTTTTAGTGATAAAAATAATCTTATTATGCCCGGGCCTGGGCTCAATATGGGGGATGGTTGGGAAACACGAAGAAAAAGGGCAAAAAACCTGGGAGACCCTCTTGACCCCGACTGGGCCATCCTTGCCCTGGGAAAACCAGGCATTATCACTGAAGCCGAAATCGATACGTCCCATTTTAAAGGTAACTTTCCTGATTGTGCCTCATTAGAAGGCCTCTTTTTCGATTTACCAACCGACACCTTACCCGACCCACTAAATCAGGCTTGGCAGACCCTTCTTCCTAAAACGAAGCTTCACCCGGATACCAAACACCACTATCAAAAAGAAATCCAACCTTTAGGAAAGATTTCCCATGTACGAATAAAAATTTATCCAGATGGCGGAGTAAGCAGACTTAGACTTTGGGGTAAATAATCAAAGATCCATTAAGGTCAAAATCACTTCATTTTACCTTATAATTCTGTTTTCGTTATTCCTCCTCCTTTTTTGTAAAAAAATAATTTTTTTGACCTCTATGCTTTTCTCCAAATTCTTCGTTTATCTGAAACGAAAAAAATATTAAGTTTTATACGCCAGAAATTAATTCTTATCCCCAACTTCTTTTATTATTTTTTTAGTTGATTAAAATAAAACTATGCAGCTTTCTATAAGATTGTCCTTTAACAGACTAAAAGGGTTTCTATAATGAGTCATTTCCTAAGAACATTTTGTATCAGTACTCTCTTTTTTTCCTTTTTCAACCTAATCGCAAATAAATCCCTGGCGGACAATAAGTTGGAATTTGAATGGGATTACGAAAACCATCCTCAAAATATGGTTGAACGGTATACAACTGTTTTTAATGAACTACCACTTGAAGGAGAAATTCAAAATCAACCCTGGAGTGGAGATTATTGGCCTACCCAAAAAGGAGGTATTTCTTATCGTTGGTATGTCCGTAAGGCCTCTCCGCACGATGGTGTTAAAAGATTTGGTTATGACTTTCTCAATATGAAAAAGTATGAAAAAGATATCAAAAAGAAAAAACACCTTGTAAGTAGAAAGACAAAGCTTGAATTTATTAGAGAGTTTGGCCCCAGGGAGGGAATTAAAAAATTTAATGAATACATAAAAACGGCCCCTGAAATTGTTATTGATCCAGCAGAACTTTCTCCTTCAGAAAAATATGACCTCTTTATGGGTGATAAGAACTGGTCTCTTACCAGAAGAGAAAGAGAAAGAACTGAAATTTCTGAATTAATAAAGGCCCTTAAAAAAGACCCAAAAACAGACAGAGAAAGTTTTATCCCAAGTTGGTGGGGTCTATGCCATGCATGGGCTCCGGCCACAATTCTTTACAAAAACCCAAACCCCATAGGCTATTCTGACCCTTTTTCAAGAGACCCCGCCCCTATTAAGTTAAAAAATCCTTCCGGTATTGAAGTCCCCTTCGGAAGTGCTGATATTAAGGCCCTTCTCACAGTTCACCTGGATATTGCTGAAAGCATCCCAGGGACAACAACATTTTTAGGAAGCCGGTGTAATTTGGAGCTTGAACACCATTTCCAGTCATATAATCGTGGAGAAATTAGTGAGATTGAACTTAACAGCCTCCTTGAAAGAGAAGGGTGCAATGATACTAATGCTGGAAGTTTTCATGTGACACTCACAAACCTTATTGGACATTATAAAACTGGTTTTGTTATGGACCACGATAGAGGGAGTGAAGTCTGGAACCAGGGCATAGTCTCATATAAAGTGTTAGAGCATATTGAAAAACCTGTTCCCGAAAAATTTAAAAAAAATGTTTCAAAAATTTTATCTATTAAAAATGAAGTAACATGGATTTCGGAAATTAATCAAAGTTGGAAAAAAGTTACCCTGGCAGGAAGAAATGGTTTTCAGAAAAGTGTCTACAATTATGATCTTTACTTGAATAAAAATGATGAAATTATTGGTGGCGCCTGGTTAAATCAAACGAACTTGTCTGATAAAAAGTGGAAAGACCGACCTGACTTCCTTTGGATGAGGCCTAAAATAAATTTTTCAAAAAGTATACCTGCCCTTAGGAAAATTTATTCAACTGCAATAGGAGAAAAAGAAAATTTTAAAGCAAAGAAAATGTGGAAAAAAGCCTATAAAAAGATCAAACTTTCCAAAAAATTTATTAAAACGACGAAGGACTTCGCAAAGGTGAAAAAAGAAGAAAAAAAGAAGTACCTCTATTCTTTAGGAATCAAATCAATTGATGCTTTCAAAAGAAAAGTGGAATTAAGTAAAAAAATAAAAAAAAATATAAAAGTAAATTTTGGAAACCTAATATCCAGAGTAAGGAGAAATATTTTTAAAAGAGAAAGGGCCGTTATAAAAAGAAGAAGTCATCTCGAAGAAAAGAATGGAAAAGTTATATGCCATATCCTTTATCACACATCTGAACAGGATCAGTACCAAGACTTCAATGCTGAAGGTAAAAATATTCAGACTTCCTGTGATAAGGCCCTCAAGAAATGTGAAAATTACAAGTTTTCAAACAAAATTAAGAACGCCAAAGAGTATTGCTTAAAGGGTAAAAGTAAAGATTACCTTTATACATGCACTTACACACTTTTTGCTAACCCTGATCCCGTTAGTTGGCTTGTCAAAAAAATTAAAACTGGCAGGAAAATGGGTGTTTTTACACATAAGGCATTGGTTGAAGATGTGGCATGCCTGAAGCCAAAAAGAAAGTGCGAAAAGAGAAGATTTTGGAAAAGGGCCTGCAAAAAGGAAGTAAAACAGCCCCTCATTAGGCTTTAAATCAAGAAAAAAAAGAAAACTTTCGTAATAAGGAATTTAAAAGCTAACCCTACATAAAATTTATTGATTTAAATATTTTTTATTACAAATTTTAAGAGAAAACCTGAAGGGTTTCCAAGCTACCCTAAGTTACTCTAATTATTTAATTTTGAAGGGGTCTATCTGCCTTAAAGGTCAGGTGTTTTTTCGCACATTATAAGGACAGTTTAACTTTTTATGAGAGTTTTAGTCCTGCACCAAAGATGCACTTTATTATAAATCTCTGCACCTGTTTTTTACCAATTTTTTTTTTAAGCAACAATTTACAATGGTTTCATGGGTCATAGGACTATTCCTTCTACAGACTCATAAAAAATTCTCGGAGAGGAGAGCAAAAATGAAGTTTAAACTGGAAACAATTTTAAAGAAGTACAACATTGATAATATCACTCACGGTATTGCTTACAACATTTCAGACCTTTCTCAAATTAAATATTGGGATAAGACAGGAAAGGAAATTGTTGTTTCGTTTAATACAAGTGAATTATCTCCTGGTATTTTTTGTTTTAGAATTGCAGAAGGATCAATAACGATTCTTTAATTTATGGAGCGGTTGATGGAAAGCAAAGCTAAGAATGATCTTAGAAAGGTTGTTATATACTACGAGGTTGAGGGAGAAGCAGGCACGAAAAAAATGACCTGCAATATTGTAGGGGAACTTGACCTTGATTTTATTATGTTTGCTTTAAGAAAGTGGAGTAATAAATCAGTTTACAAGAGTCATGAATTCGTCTAATCAGTTCATAATAACGCCCGATAAACTGACTCCTTAAATCAAGAATAACTTTAAAATTAACTATCAAATGATTCCTACCGTTAAGGTCTACAGGGGGATCATTTGCAAAGTAAAAGTCTCAAATCAACATTATCGTTTGATGACCTTATTCATCACCATGGATCTGCGAAGGTTCTCGCTGTTGATGACAACCAAAAAAACATTCAAGTCATTGGTCAATTACTTAAAAATACCAATTGGTGCTCCCTATCGGTATGCCTAGAAAGTGAAAAAGCCATTAAACTGGCTTCAAAGATTCACCCTGACATCATACTTTTAGACCTCCATATGCCTAATCTCAACGGCATAGAAGTTTTAAAAGAGTTAAATAAAAAGGACATATTAAAAACAAGCACTGTCCTTTTTTTAACGGCTGATAGAGAAATTGAAAATAGGCTTGAAGGACTATCTCTAGGCTGTGCCGATTATATACAAAAGCCTTTCAACTCCGAAGAGTTTATTATTAAATTAAAGTATCATATAAAAATGAGACTTTATGAAAAAGAAATTTTAAATACATTAAAAAATACAAAAAACATTTTAGACAACATCAATCAAGCTATCTTTTCTATCAATAAAAGTGGAGAAATAATTAACCCTATTTCAAAGCACTCCAATGAAATTTTTGGCCCAATTGTAAAACCTGGTCATAAGATAGAAGGTTTTCTTAAAGATAAGTTTCAATTTTCACAAACTGAAATAAGTTCTATTGTAAATAAACTTTTAGATTCCTTCAAAGAGTCAAAAATACATTGGACAAAAATTCAAAATACACTTCCCACAAAATATCTATTTCATGCAAATGAAGGCCAAGAAAAAGTTCTTAAAATAAAGTATTCATCTGTCTGGAACGATCAGACTCTCGAAAATATTATTTTTTATTTTTACGACATAACAGATAAAGAACAAAAAGAAGATGATGTTACAAAGTATAGCCTTAGTCAAATTTCATCACTTAGTG
>PAZA01000050.1 GCA_002715375.1 Halobacteriovoraceae bacterium | reverse complement strand
CTTTTTTTAATGTGGAATCAAGGACTTTTTCAATATGTTTTTTTTCTTTATTAAATTTCTTTTTTAGACTCTCGACATCTTTGTCTACTTTTTTATTAAACTGGGATTGTGAGTCTTTGACAAAAGAACTTAGAGACTTTTGTATATCAACGAACTTGTTATCTTTAAGGGAGTTATAGATATTTTTTTTTAATTTCTTCCATGAAAGAAGAAGCTTTTTTATTTCACCAGACTGGGCCATGATTCTCTCCTTGAATAGCCTAAATTTATCTCATTCGAAAATGTTTATATGGTTGGGGGATGAGTTACTCCACCCGCTTATGGGATAGTGGAATCCTATAACCAAAGCCGAAGCTCTTCGCTTTCAATTTGATTATAGGACAAAATTGAAACCTTTTAAACTCCGATTTTTGATAAAGATGAAAAACTTTACTTACTTCTTTACTATCATGCCCTAAATTGACTAGTTCATTTGGTGACATTCTATAGCTAAGGAGGCCCTCTAAGATAGCATCAAGCCTTTCGTATGGAGGAAGGCTTTGAGAATCCTCTTGTCCTTCTCTCAATTCAGCGGTTGGAGGCCTGGAAATAATTTTTTCTGGAATGATATCCTTATATTGCTTATTAATATATCGAGCAATTGTGAAGACTTCGCTTTTATAAATATCGCCTAGAGGGCTTATGGCACCAACACTGTCGCCATACAATGTTGAGTAACCAACAGCTAATTCTGATTTGTTGGAAGTATTTAACACCATTGCATTTGTCTGGTTGGACCTGGCATAGAGAAAGCTTCCTCTTAGTCTACTTTGAATATTTTCGTCTGCTAATCCCTCAAGCTCAGATTGAAATGATTCTCTAAAAGAGTTTCTTACAGTGCTATGGATGAACTTTATAGGAAGTTGATAAAGAGGAATATCAAGATTTTTACAAAGCTCGGAAGATAATTCCCAACTTAGGTTAGCAGAATAAAATCCTGGCATATAAAGAGCTTCAACTTTTTGCCCCTCTTTTAAAAAAAGCTTCATGAGGGTTAAAACAAGGGCCGAGTCTATCCCCCCTGAAAGGGCAACAATAAAATTATTAAGTCCACATTTCTCAGAATATTCCTGGATACCAAACTTGAGGGCTTGGAGAATGACTTTACAATCCTCATCACTTAAGCCATTAAGTTTTGTCGGAGTTGCTGTCTTGTCTAATTGAGGGTCGAAAAACCATTCCCATGTATTGACTTTCTCTTTTGAAGATAAGGGTGGATCGATTTTTTCTTGAGAAGTTGTTGGGGTCTTTGTTTCTGATTTATCCAAATCTATGACGAGGCAATCTTTTTCAAAAACTTTTCCCTGACAAAGGATTTTATGATGATCCGTAATAAAGCTTCCACCATCAAATAAGATTTCGTCCTCGCCACCAACTCGGTTGCAGTAGGCCATTGGAGCATTCAATTGTTTTGAAATTTCTTGGGCCCTTATAACCCTTTTCTCTAGTTTATTTAAATGGAAAGGGCTAGCACTTAGGTTAATAACAAGGTCTAGAGAGAGGTTTTCTTTTTTGCAGAGTTCGTAAGCTTCCTGAATAGGGTCCACTTTATAAAAATGGCTAGGCCACATATCTTCGCATATAAGAAGTAGAATATTTTTACCTTGAAAATTCCATATTTTAAGTTCATTTCCTGGAGCAAAATATTTTCGTTCGTCGTAGATGTCATAATTAGGCAGAAGCCTCTTTGTATAAACAGACTTTAATTTTTCTCCAGGTGTGAGTTCAAAAATAACGTTTTTAATCTGAGTCGGAAGGCCCTGTTTATCAAAGTTATAATCGAGGCCTCCGATAAGTAAGGAATGACCTTTTACATCCTCTGGCCTTTGATCAAAGTAGGAAAGTGACAAATTATTTAAATCATCAATGAGTTTCATATATGAATCAATGAAGCTTTTTTGAAGACAAAGGTCCTTAAGGGGATAACCCGTAAGAAAGTTTTCTGGAAAGAGGTGTAGTGTTGGTTCAGGTTCTTTGTTTTCGAGATTTTTTTGATTAAACAAATTTACTAGAGATTTCAAAACTCCTTTAAAATCGGATGTTTGGTGATGAGTTTGGTGAATCATTAATTTCATTAAAGGTCCTTTCCACTAAATGGCATATACAATGCCTTTTCTCACTGCTAAAAAACGGTTTTATGGAAATGCATAAAGTCCCATTACGGTTTTAGGGGAAGGAAATATCATGATTGTCGCAAATGATAAAAAGGTTTTAATTGTTGGTGCGGGGCTCGCTGGAAGTGATGCGGCTTATTATTTAGCTGAAAAAGGTATTAAAGTCGTTTTACTTGAATCAAAAAAAATAAATCCTAACCCTGCTCAAAAGTTAAAAACAAGTGCAGAACTTGTTTGCACGAACTCCCTAAAATCCACTGTTCCAACAACAGCGCATGGCCTCTTAAAAAGAGAAATGAAGGCCCTGGGCAGCTTAGTTTTGAAAACTGGTGAAGAAACGAAAGTTCCCGCTGGTGACGCATTAGCTGTGGATAGGGTTTTATTTTCAAAAAAAATTGAAGAAGTTCTTAATTCCCATCCTTTGATTGAGAAAAGGGATTGTGATGTTGATGATCCTATTGAGAAAGCAAAAGAGTTTGGTTGCACCTATACTATTATAGCAACTGGACCCTTGACGACTCCAAAGATGGAGTCATGGATTCAGAAATATGTTGCTGATGACGATTTTTATTTCTATGACGCAATAGCTCCTGTGGTTGATGCTGATAGTTTGGACTTTTCTAAGTTGTATTACAAGGATCGTCATAAAGAATTAAGGGAAGATGATGTTGAGGGAGCGGACTACTTGAATGCTCCAATGAATAAGGAACAATATGATGCATTTATTGATGAGTTGGCTTCGGCTGAAAAAGTTCCCGCCCAAAACTTTGAGGAATTGAAATATTTTGAGTCGTGTCTTCCAATAGACACGATGGCCTTGAGAGGAAAAGAGACGGCCAGGTTTTCCTGCATGAAGCCTATAGGGCTTGAAGATAAGGAGGGGAATCGTCCCTACGCTGTAGTCCAATTAAGGAGAGAAAACCTTTTAGGCTCCTCCTTTAATATGGTGGGGTTTCAAACAAGGCTAACTTATAAGGAGCAGCTAAGAGTTTTTAGGATGATTCCTGGTTTTGAGAATGCTAGTTTTAATCATTTAGGGAGTATCCACAGGAATTCTTTCCTCAATGCAAGAAAACTTTTAAATGAAGACCTGAGTTGCAAAAACCTACCGAACCTCTATTTTGCAGGGCAAATTACTGGCGTTGAGGGTTATACGGAAAGTGCTTCAACAGGGCTTTATGTTGCTTGGCAACTTGAGCGAAGAATAAATGAGCAGCAGGTTAAGAAATGGCCTTTGGAAACAGGTCTGGGAGCCTTAGTTAATTATGTTATGACAGTGCCTAAGCCTTCACCTTCTAATATTAACTTTGGACTTCTTCCTCCTGTAAAGTTGGAAAAAATGAAAGGGAAAAGGTCGGAAAAGAAAAAGCTTAAAAAGGAGAAGGCTGCTTTAAGAGCAGAAACTGTGTTAGGAGATTTTTTCGCCCAAACAAGCCTTTATAATTAAGGAAGCTGTGGTAAATTGCCCATGATTGTTAAAATTGTGAATTAGAAGAGAATAATATTGCCAATAAAGGATATAAATATGAATTCTTCGCAAAAACTTCCTGAATCTCTTGATAATGTTACCATTCTTGTTGCTGGCGGTGCAGGCTTTATTCCTTCAACTTTGTCCGAGTTTTATTTGAAGATGGGCGCGAAAGTTATTGGAATTGATAATTTTATTACGGGAAGTCGAAGCAACCTTGAAAAGCTCTTTAAGTATCCAAAATATGAGTTCCATGAAATGGATATTATTCAAGGCTTACCTAACCTCTCCAATGAAAAGATTGATTATATATTTTCCCTTGCTTCTCCAGCTTCTCCTATAGATTTTAAAATAATACCCTTAGAGATTATGAGGGTTAACTCAGAAGGGACCTTAAAACTTTTGGACTTAGCTAAAGAAAAGGGGGCAAGATTTTTAGAGGCCTCCACTTCAGAAGTTTATGGTGATCCTTTGGTTCACCCCCAAGTGGAAACCTATTTAGGAAATGTCAATTGTATTGGACCCAGGTCAAGTTATGATGAATCCAAAAGATTCGCTGAGTCTATGACGATGGTCTTTAATAGATTCAAGGGTGTTGATACAAGAATTATTAGGATTTTTAATACTTATGGACCGGGAATGAGACCCGATGATGGAAGAGTTATTCCCAATTTTATCAACCAAGCATTAGAAAACAAGGACATTACGATTTATGGCGATGGCTCTCAGACACGCTCTTTTTGTTATGTAACTGATTTGGTTCGCGCTATTCATCATGTTATGTTTTGTGGTGACTCGACCCCATATAATTGTGGAAACCCAGATGAATACACCATTAAAGAGTGTGCCGAAGAAATAATTAAAGTTTTAGGAAGTAAGAGTCAATTAACGTACCGACCTCTTCCTATTGATGACCCAAAGAAAAGAAGGCCAAATATCTCAAAACTTAATTCCTTATCTGGATTTAAGCCTGAAGTAAGTTTTTCAGAAGGAATAAAGAAAACAGCGCTCTTTTTTAAGAGTTTAAAAAAAGAAAGAGTGGCCCCTGAAGAGTTGAGTGTTTGGTAGGTCTTAATTGTCTTAGGTTTGGAGTTTTATTTTGAAAATAGCCATAAGTTGTGATCATGTTCTTGAACGAAACCAGGCTCTTGCTATCGTTGAGATGGTAGGGTCCATATATGAGGATGCAGAGATTTTTACCATTGTTCATAAACCTGGTAATGTGCTTGGTCCAATTGAGCAACGAAAAATAAGATCAACTTACCTTTCTCATAAAGTTAAAGATAAGGACCACTTTTATCGCTGTGGTTTTCTTGTTCCCTCTGCTGCTAAAAACCTACATATCCCTTGTAATTTTGATCTTGTTATAAATATTTCATCCGGTTTATCTCAAGGTATTCAAACTTGTGAAGGGACTAAAGTTTTAACTTACCTTCTTCCTTTTGAGAGTGATGAAAGAAAGAAGAGGAAATGGTGGGAGCGTCTTTTTTCTTCTTATTTGAAAGAGTGGTCAAGGAAAGCTCTTAATGCAAGTGACTTAATTTGGGTGCCAGATGAAGTCACAAAAGAATGGGTCGAAGAAGTTGTTTCCGAATCAATAGAAGTTAAGGTCGTTTATCCTTTTTTTAATATTGAAGACTTTCCTCTTATCCCATCGAATTATTGGAAGCATGATTTTTTTGCTGTTGAGGCAAAAGGTATGGACTGCAAGTTTGCTGAAGAGGTTTTTGACCTGGCAGCTGAGTTAGGAGTTAAAGCCGTCTTTGTAGGGGAAGATGATCATTTAAATCCTTTAAAAAAGTTAAAAGGAGAAAAATCCTTTTTTGGTTCAAGGTGTACAGGAGAGCTAGCTCCTTTCCTTGCCGCTTCAAGAGGTTTTATTTCGTTTAAAGAAAAAGGATTTCCAGACCTTGCCTTAAAAACTTTATCTGTTGGAAGACCCGTTATTGTAAGAGATACAACGATTCACAAGGAATATTTTAAAGGTGATGGAGTCTCCTTTCTTCCTCATTTAGCAAAAGATAAAATTAGAGAGGTTTTTAAAAAGGTAGGGGACACTCACAAAGACCTGGATGTCAAAAAAGTCAGGGCCCAAGTTATGAAGTTTTCCCCTCAAAAATTTAAGGGAGAGCTTTTAAGGACTGTAAAGTCGTTTTAGGTTTTATCCGCCTGATTTCTCTAGTTTTAGTTCTTCGTTAATTTGGCGGATATTTGCATCAAGGATTTGCATTTTATTTTCGTAATAGTCTTTTTGGTTTGCCATTGCAACTTTATTGCTTCTTTCAAGATTAAGTCTCTCGGCCCTCATCCTATTGACTTTTGACTTCATATCTTTTTGATAGGTATTGTTAAGAGTTTCAATCCTATCTTGAAATCTTTTTTCAAGTTCTTTTAGTTTAGAATCATTTTTTTTATTTATTTTATAGATTTCCACTTGGTAGTGGTCTTTGAGCCTTTCTAACTCATTATTCTGATTTCTATCTTTATCTATAAGAAGCTTTTTCATGGACAAGCGTTCTTTTTGCATTTCAACTTCATTTGTTTTGATTGAATTGGAAAGCTCGTCGTTAAATTTTTTCTTTAGATCTTTAATTTTCTTTTGATGGTCAGTCTGGAGTTGGGTATTTTGCTTATCTTTTTGGGCCAGTCTTTTTTCGTATGCTTCAGTTTTTATATTATCTTCCAGAGTGTGCTTTTCTCTCATGGTTTGAAGTGAATGTTTTATCTTCTCATCGGTTTGATAGAGTAAGTCTCTTTTTGTATCCATAAAATGTTCATGGAGATCTGTTACTTTTCTATAATTATCATCTTTTATGTTATCTAAAGATTTAGAGTATACTTTATCTTTTGTTTTTAAAGCTGTTTCTAATTGATCAGCTTTTGCGATATAAGGATGGCCTGCAACTATATCATCGTAAGCTTTTTTCGCATTTCTTAGACCTCTTTCATACTTAACCTTCATTTGTTGACGTTCTTGAAGGTCTTTTTTTGTTTCTCGCTTAAGGTTTTCGGTTGACTGATACTCTTGTTTTTTTAGTAAATCAGTGAACTGGTCTCTTTGGTTATCTATTTTTTTTTGGAAATTTTCAGTTATTTCACTAACTTCTTTTTGATGGTTACTTTTATCAACAGTTCTTTTACCTTCATGATCATTTGTAAGTTTTAATCTTTCCTTATCATGGTTTTGCTTAATATCTTTTACTTTTTGTTGGTAATTTTGTTTTGCCCTCGCAAGGGCCAAGTTATAGCGTGTTGGGTTCATCACAGTCACGATCATTCCCCTAGTGGAAAGACTTTTAGTAATATAATGCGTTGCTCTCATTATACACTAAGTCATAAATGGAGTGAGGGGTCCAAGTTTTCCTAGAGATTATGAGGAGTTTGTAAAAATCTTGACCTTTTTATTGTGATTAGAGCTTTCCAATTTCATAATTTCTTTAAGTCCTAATGGGCCAAAAAGATAATCTCTAAGGGGATTAATGTAAATGTAGTAGTCCCTAGACCCTGGGGGAGAATACCTGGAGCAATTTTGAAGAACTTCTTCAAGAATGACCCCATCAAAGGGATTATAAAAGAAAAAAACATTGTTTTTGGTTTTTGGAAAAAAATTTAGAGCATCTTCATTTATTATTTTGATTGGTGGTAAATGAATTTGAGGAAAACTTTTTTGGAAAGACTCTCTATTGCTTTTGGCACATTCACAAAGGTCTTTAGCGAACTCAATGCCAAAAACCTCTTTAAAACCAAGCATACCTGCCATTAGAAGACATCTTCCTTTTCCTGAGCCAAAATCAATAAAATTAAACTTATTCCATGGAAGACTAAGTTGGTTCATAATTTTAAAGAAGAGCCTATAATGAGTTGCTTGGTAATGGCGTGCGTGGATGATACTTTTGCTTTTCACATCCATATTAATTAGTTGAACAGAAGAATTGGTTTTTAATGAAAATTGGTGATCGTACTTAAGATTAAGAAGGTAATCATAAAGTTTTGATAAGCCGTTTTTTGTTTTGATAAAAGAATTCATTAGAAAATGATTTCATTTTTTAAAAGGTTCCGTCAAAAATTTGAACTTGCTTGGCAATAATACTTGAATTTAAGTTTCTTTTCCCACTCTTTTCCTCAAGCTTATAATCCATGTTTCCGGATACTAAAACTCTTACACCTTTTTTTAAAAATTTTTTTAAGCTTTTTACCTGATCTTTTTCTATAACTTCTATTTTGTGTATATAGTTTTTTTCAAGCCAGACTTTGTTCCCTTTATTTTTTTTTGAAAACTTTTCTTTTATGAAAAACTCTATATGACTTTTTCTACTTTTTAGATTTTCAACAATTCCTATAAGGGTGATCTTTGCATGACTCATTGTGTTTGCTCCTTCTTAATAACTTTTTTCCTTTCTCCCATATTTATGGAGCTTAACTGTCAAGAAAACGTTATTTAGGGTCAAGAGGTTGTTAAATAAAGTCATGACAAAGAATTTCTTTTTCCTCTTTTTTTTAAGATTTCTTTACCTTTTTTACTTCAAGGAGATAAAATAAAGGTAATTGAAAAGAGGAGAGAGGCAACAATGGCCGTCACTTTCAATGATATAAAAAAAAAGAAAGGGCCTACAAAAGAGGTTTTGGAGTCTATCGAGTCTGTCGAGGATCTAGATACTTTCAAGAAAGAAAAGACTCTAAGACCTTGGGAGACTTTTGAAGAAATAAAAGATATTCAAGAAAAAGACCTTCTAGATGAAATCAATGAGCGGCTAGATTTAGAAAAGCAAACTCCAAGGAAGAAAAGGTTAGTCAAAAAAGATTTTGTGAAGGTGCCTCCATTGACTCATGAAGAGAAAGAAGAAAAAAAACGTAAAGCTCAAGAGAAGCTTTTGATCTTGGAGGAAAATAAAAAACCTGGAATTTCTCCAGAGCTTGAGAAAAGTCTTCAGAAAGCAAAAAGCCGCTATTTCGACTCGATTTTACAATAAAGAAGCTTAATCTCTTGAAGGTCTTATTCCGCCTAATTGAATGGTAAAAAATTGATGAGTTCCTGCATTGGATGGACATCTAATGATGGCTTTCATTTTTTCAATGGCCTCTTTTTGGATCGATTTAATTTTATTAATACCATCCTCATTTAGAGACTCTGAGAGAGCATAGTAGGATTGAGGGTCTTCATTGGTATCCTCTGATTTTTGTTTAATGAGATAAATCCTAAAGGACTCATGGAGGTATTTTTTTATTAGAGGTGGAGAGGATTTAATAATATGTTCAATATCTTTTTTCTTAGTCAATATACCCATTAAATTGAGAACAGTTTTAGGGTTTGGGTTTCCTTTAAGCGATAGGGAAAGGATTCTCCGGAGAGTTGTTGCTCCAACTTGGGCCCTTTTAGAGAGACCATTAATGCTCATATTGGGGTAGTTTTTAAAGTAATCCTCCATGCAATTCTTCAGTTCTTGAGTTAGATCAGTTGCCATTTAGACCTCCAAGGCTAATCAATCTGTCGCTGAAGATAAGCTCAGGAGGGCCTTTATGGAATATAGATGCCTCGAAAAAAGGGGTCTAGGGGCCAAATGTTAATTAATTTAATAAAAAAACCCCTTAAAATTGGCTTTTAAGGGGTAAAATAGTGCAATCTGACACTTGAGAAGGCGCTTTTATCTTAGGCGTCTGCAGATTTGACGCCTTGGGTTCCAACGAAATCCAGGAGGACAATGGGGCGCTGGTCTTTCGAAACTTGGTCTCTCCGGTCTTCTTGGGCGTGGTCTTGGTCTTGGGCGTGGTCTAGGTCTCGGTCTTGGGCGTGGCCTGGGTCTTACACTTCCACAAGGTCTTGTTTTTAACTTTACGTTTAGTTTTCCTAGAAGGTCAGAAGAGTCTAAGGAAACCAGAGCCGAAGCTTGATTAGGATTCATATCCTTTTTCATTTTTGCCAATAGGACGTTTCTAAGAACAAATTTTACTTTTCTATCCCTCTTTTTTGAACACTTGGTCCTGACCTGTACCGGAATATTTTTTGAAATGGTCCAGTCCTTATCAGTATTGTTCCTCCAAACCTTTCGAACAATTTCTTTTTTAATTTCTCTTTTGTCATCACGAGGGCCTTTCATTTGAAGGAAGATGGTTTTAAAGAGGGCCGCAGCACCTGGAGTAGTTGATGTCATTCCTCTAAAATCAACTGAAATATCAAGGGACTCAACAATTTCCCCAGGCTTTATTGATGCATTGATAATAATTCTGCAGAGTTTATGGTCTAGCTTTATATTATCCCGTCTTCCTCTTCGAGGATTTTCACCTGATACTTCATCATTATCGTTTTCATTATCGTATTGGGGTACTTCGGCCATAAACTGGTCAAAAAGGATACTCATGGCTTTTTGGTCAGGTGTTTTAATGATTGAGGTCGTGCCTTCAGGACAGCCTGTCCCACGGGCAGTTATTTCTCCAAATTGGAAAGAAGCACTGGCATTTTGAGTAAGTGTAAAAAGCCCTAGAAGGCCATAGCAAAAAAAGGATGCTATTAACTTAGTTTTTGCTTTTGTATTTTTCATAACTTAAATCCTCCAATTGAGGTGATTTAATAGTAAATTACCTAAATCTAACCCCTCTACTTTGGTAGCAAAAGGTTAAGAAAAAGGCGAGCTAAAAAAGCTTGGCCCCCTTTTAAGTGCGCCACGTGGAGTTAAAATTTAATATAGGCTCTTTTTACGAAAAAGAATCCCCCTTACAGATGTTGCTTTTTTCTCTTTATAATAGACTGATGAAAAAAATTTATATAACGAGCTTTATTCTTCTAGTTGCGCTTTTAGTGGGTACTTTCTTCCTCATAAGGTCAAGTGATGAACCTACTAAAGAGGTTTCTGACTCTACTAGTTTTAGTGGCACCGATTCAAATGTTTCAGCAGAAAAGAAAAAAATTGGTGCTTTAAATAATGCTGTTTCGGTCAAAAAAAGTGTTGATTTTAAAAATAGATTAAGCATTCAAAATAAGGCCAAGATAGTTTTCAAGAAACCTCAAAAGAGATTTAAAGTTAAAAAAAGTTTATTTCCAAAAGGAAGGATAAAAAACTTTCCATGGAGGAAGGGTCGCCCTGTTTTGGCAAAAAAGTTCAAGCCCTTAAAAGGAAAAATGCCTAATAAATATAAGTTCCAAAATGAAGTTAGTCCGAAGTGGGAATCCTATTTTAGAGAGAAGATTAATCGAGAGTTCGAAGGGCAAAAGATTAATACTGATAAGAAAAACAGCATTATTATCGCAAATGGAGATAAAGCCATTTTTGCGGAAGAGGTTGGTGTAACAGTTGGTGAAAATTCGAATGAAATAAGAATGATCGTTAATTCAGAAAATGGTAATGTTATTCATAGGTTTTCCGGAAATGAAACCCCATCGGGTTCGGATTCGGGTACGGGGTCGGGTTCAGGAGGGATGAGAGCACCAAGTTCTGGAGGTGGTGGTAACTCCAATAATCAAAATGATGATCAAAGCTCTAATGACTTATGGGGTAACTATTCTGGTTTCCACTATGCCAAAGAGGACGATTTGAAATCGATAGAGGCAAAAAAGGAAGATGAGCAATCTTTATCACCTAGGATAGAGATGACTCAAGAAGAGAAAGAAGCTTACCAAAAAAGTCTAGAAAATTAATCATCCTACAGTTTTTGTCTGGTACTTATCAATTCATTTAATACATTTACAACATTTATGAGAAAAAATGATTCTTGGTATATGGCCTGATTCATGACAGTCCGAGAAGAGGTTTGGATGAAAAGATAACTTTTTGGAGATTTTGGTGAAAAGAGGCCATTCGTCACTTATTCTTTCAGTCACTTTCTTTTTTTGTTTTCAATTTTTAAACTTTTCTGTTGCATTAGGTTTTCCTGCCTTTGGTGATCTAAGCTGCGGCCAAGTCAATCAACCTTCTTGCAGCGTTTTATCGGATGAGTTTTGGAAAACTGGTCCGTGTGACAAAGGTTTAAACCAATTCAGCGGTCGTTGCCATTTAGGAAACCGGGCTCAGTTAGAAATTACAAAGGAGAATTGGTTTTTAAAGACCCTTGATTTTCAAAATAAATTTTTCGAAGAAGTTCCACTAGATGATAGCTTTATATTAAGAGC
Source organism: Halobacteriovoraceae bacterium (assembly GCA_002715375.1). Taxonomy (GTDB): domain Bacteria; phylum Bdellovibrionota; class Bacteriovoracia; order Bacteriovoracales; family Bacteriovoracaceae; genus UBA7317. Next base: position 3,171 of record PAZA01000050.1, on the reverse strand, counting down.
TTTGAACTCGGAAATGTATAAAGATGCCTTTCCCGAATTTGAAACAAACCAAGTTTATGGGCTAACTGATCTGCTTAATCTGGGAGTCAGGTCTTTTTCTTTAAGTCTAGGGGCTCATGACGAAATTATTAAAGTCTGCCCTCCTTCAAAGTGTAATAAAAAATCTCGAGCATGGTTCCAGTGGATTGAAGAAATATCTATCTGGCTCAGAAGAAATCACTCAGAAGTTATTTTAATTGATTTAAAAGAATCTCCTGCTAATGAGAACTTTAAGCTTGTAAAACCTATTGAAGTTTACTTTAGCTCTATCCTGTTTAGACCAACTGATAAAAAAGAAAATACTTGGCCGACTAGAAAAGAGCTTCTTGAAAAAGGTAAAAGGATTCTTTTTTTTAGTTCGCAACAATATGATAAGAATATTTTTCATAAGTCAGACTCTTTTTTTATTCCTAAATCAAATGAAAGAGGCATAGGGGATTGGACTGGTCAACAATGTTTAATTAAAGACCAAAATGTAAAATCCTTAAAGGAAGCAAATGATCAAAAGGCTTTTACATTAGAAGATCATGAAGCGCAGGGACAGTATTTGTCTCATAAGGACATCGCCGAAGCAGTTGGTTGTGGTGTGAATGTTTTAAGTTTAATCAATATTGATATTGAAAAAATTGGGGCCAGTATTTGGTCCTTTGAAGAAGGCATTCCTAAAAAAGATTTAAAGGAAGAAAATATCTGTGTATACATTCAACCAAATGGGAGATGGATGAATGGATTTTGCGAAGATAAAAAATCTTTTGTTTGCGAAGATAAGAAAAAACTAGGTCATTTCAAAATAACTACGAAAAAAGGGATGTGGGACGAAGGAGAAGAGATTTGTAATGAAAGTTTCGAAGGTTTTAAGTATGCCGCTCCTAAAAAGGGAGAATCCCAGAAAAGCCTTTTAAAGTCTCATAATAAATCCTTTCCCGTTTGGATAAATCAGCTTGTCTCAAAAAATAATTGGCCTGGGTATTATGCTATCGTCCCTGAAATAAGTGGAAGGCCACTTTTCGGTTGGTATAAAAATGTGAGGCAATGGTCTTGGATGAATAACACATTTCAGATGTGGTCTTTTGTTCCTCGCGAAGAAGGGCTATTTCTTTTAAAAAATGTGAAGACAGATCTTTGTATGAGTGTGGCCGATGGTTTAAGTGAAAATGCAGCCAATGTCATTCTTGGAGATTGTACTGGTGGTGATGAGCAATTATGGAAGTTGGAAGATAAGGGCAGTAGTCTATATTGGGTCAAGAATAAAAACAGTCAAAAATGCCTGGATCTAGAAAAAACAAAGAAGAATAATTTTGATAGTGTTATGCAGTGGAAATGTCATGATGTGTCACAACATAAATTCCGCTTTTTAAGAGTCCGTTGATGCCCCACCTCAATTAGATATAATGAAATATACTGCTAGCATGGAGGCGGGGATGAAAAAAATTTATAAAAACTTTGATCACCTCATGGAAGAAAACAAAAAGATATTTGATGTTTTAAAAGAGAGAGGAGGTCAGGGCTTTCATCGGGCCATTTGGGAAGCTAGAGACTCTGAAATCGAGATGCTTAGTGCAAAGAAAGATGAAGATCAAAAGAAGATAAAGGAATCAGAAAATAAGATCCAAGAACTTCTTAAGACTGTAGATGAATTAAAAAAGGTTTTAACTGATCAAAATGAAGTCATTGAAGAATCGAAGAAGGTAGAAAAGACAACAAAGTTTGTAATTGATGGTCTAAAAGAGGAAGTAAAGGGTTTGGACTCCAAAAGAAAAGAACTTCTTAAAGAGAGTGATGAAATAAAAACCATAAAAATCAAAATGGGAAAAGTTTGTGAAGAATTTAACTTTATGAAAAAGTCATTGGACCAGTCTCAAAAGGGAGAGGTCGACCTTACAAAAATGGTAAGGGCCTTGAGGAGCGAAAAAAAAATTTTAGAGGATTCCTTATCTTCGACGAAAAAAAGAGAAATGAGCTTATGCTATGAACTTGATAAGTATAAAAAGAATTTTTCCAAATTAAAAAAAGACCTTGATGAACAGGATAAATACAAAAAGAACTTTTTAAAACTAAAGAAAGACTTTAAAGAGCAGCAGAAGCGTTTAAGGTTTAATCTTCAAAAGTTAGAAATGTCGGAGTTTATGAAAGAAAAAATGGAATCTGAACTTTTCCGATTGAATTGCGATATAAAGTCATTAAGACCTTCAAATTTAAAAGAAATCATGAGGAAAACGGTTGAAGAAAAAAGCCAATAATGGCCCTTAAACCAGGTTTTACTAAGCTTTTTAAAGCTCTTTCCAAAACCAAAACTTTTTATCTGGAAAACTTTCTCTATTGGATCTAAGTCAAATAGAGGGTCCCAATTTAATCAAATTTTATTGAGCTAGATTAAAATAAACTAAATACTTCAAATTATTAATATAGATCTAATTTAGAGTCAGTTAATGGAACTTTTGCTGATTATAACTAAATTAAATTTACTTATAATCAACAAAAAACTATCAACACTATTGTTTACTTTTAATGTATAAAAATTACTGAAAAGCCTGCCTTTGATGATCTGAACTTTGAATTATTTTTCTAACGGTGTATGAAGATTCCACTTTTATTTGTCAAAACGAAAAATAAAATTCAGTAAGTTTCTGGAATTACAACTCAACTTGAGGATTATTAGTTTTTTTAGATTCTTACCAAAAATTATTTTTCAAACTTAAAGGAGTTTTTGAATGAAAAAATTTGTATCTTTTCTTTGTGCTGTTTTAATGGCCGTACCTGCATGGTCAATGTCTTTTGATGAAGCTGAATCTCTTTGGGAGAGAAGAGGTGAAAACGTTGTAAACGCTTTATCTGCTTCAAAAATGTATGGTGATTTAGCTAAAACTGAAGCTTCTGGAAGTTATGAAAGAGCTGAAGTTTTACTTCTTCAAACAGAAGCTTTATTTTTCTATGCTGATGCTTCAGCTAGTTTAGATCTTAAGAAAAAGTATCACAAAATTGGTGAAGAGATCGCTTTAAAAGCAGTAAGAATTTTTGAAAATGAAGGTGATAGCGAAAATACAGCTCTTTCTTACTTCTGGGCAGGAGCTCACTTAGGGAAATGGGGTATTGCTAATGGTGTTTTAGCTTCTTTATTTAAAGTTAAAACAG
>PAZA01000049.1 GCA_002715375.1 Halobacteriovoraceae bacterium | reverse complement strand
ATTATTTTTTAAGTTTTGAACTATTTGCTTAATAAACTGTTCTTTGGTGTCCATAAAAACCTCAATTAGATAACAATGTTAACAATTTTTTTCGGGACTACGATGACTTTTCGGATCGTCTTTCCTTCAAGAAGAGATTTTAACTTCTCGTCTTCAAGGGCCGCTTTTTCAATATCCTCTTTCCCTAAGTCCAGGGAAATTTCTTTTAGAAACTTCTTCTTTCCATTTATTGAAATGGGATAAGTATAGGTATTTTCTACAAGAAAGCTCTGATCCCACTTAGGAAAATCGGCCTTGCACACACTTTCTTTTTCTCCAAGTCTTGCCCAAATTTCCTCGCTTATATGCGGAGCAAATGAGGAGAGAAGGATGAGGAAAGGCTTAATAAGGCTTTTCTTTTTTGCTTTTTCTTTTGTTAAGTCGTTAAGGCAAATCATGAGAGAGCTCACGCCAACATTTAGGGCAAATGTCTCAATGGCCTCTTCCACTTTTTTAATGGCCGTATGAAGAACTTTAAGTTCTTGTGCTGTCGCTTCCTCATCAGTAAGTGATAAGGATCCATCTTCTTCTAAGCAAAACCTCCAGACTTTGTGAAGGAAGCGGCTGACTCCCTCAATTCCACTTGTATTCCACGGCTTAGATTGCTCAATGGGACCTAGGAACATTTCATAGAGTCTTAGAGTATCAGCTCCGTAGTCTTTTACGATGAGGTCTGGATTAACGACATTGAAAAGAGACTTACTCATTTTTTCTACAGCATTCCCACAGAGGTAGGTGCCATCATCTTCTAAAATAAACTCTGCACTTTTGAATTCTTCTCTCCAGCTTTTAAAAGCTTCTAAGTCTAGTTGATCATTTTGAACAATATTAACATCGACATGAAGGGGAGTGACTTCGTGTTCTTTTAACTTTCCCTGGGAAACAAAGGTGTTTGTCCCTTTTTTACGATAAACAAAATTACTCCGACCTTGTATCATTCCCTGGTTAATAAGCTTTTTGAAAGGCTCATCCTTACAAACTTTTCCAATATCAAAGAGAAATTTGTTGAAGAACCTGGAATAGATAAGGTGACCAACGGCGTGTTCACTTCCTCCAACGTAAAGGTCAACATTCTCCCAGTATTGATTCGCTTCTTTACTAACAAGCTCGCTTCCATTTTGAGGGTCCATATACCTTAGGTAGTAAGCTGACGAACCTGCAAAACCAGGCATGGTTGTCAGCTCGTAGGGCTGACCACCTTTAATATTCCAGTCTTTGGCCCTTCCAAGAGGTGCTTCACCGTCTTCAGTGGGTAAATAAGAGTCGACAGGTGGAAGTTCAAGGGGGAGGTTCTCTTTGGGAAGAGGATAAGGAATTCCTTCTTTGTAATAAATAGGGATGGGTTCACCCCAATATCTTTGGCGGCTAAAAATCGCGTCTCTTAAACGAAAGTTAACGCGGGGTTTTCCCTTCTTAGTTTCTTCCAATTCTTTGTTCATTTTTTTAATAGCTTCAGGAACCCTCAAACCATTTAAAAAGTCAGAGTTAACTAAAATGCCATCTTTTGCTTCAAAGGCTTCCTCTTCAAGGTTGCCACCTTCAACAACTTCCTTGATGGGAATATTAAAGTGTGAAGCAAAGTCGTAGTCTCTCTGGTCATGACCAGGAACTGCCATAATGGCCCCTGTTCCATACCCACCCAGGACGTAATCGCCTATCCATACAGGAATTTCTTCACCCGTGAATGGATGAATACAGTAGGCTCCGGTAAAGGCACCTGAAACATTTTTCACATCTGAAATACGGTCTCTTTCTGTTTTCTTTTTCGTTTGTAGAATATAATTTTCAACTTCGCCTTTTTGAGCATTAGTCGTGATTTGGCCGACCCATTCGTGTTCAGGAGCAAGAACCATAAAGCTGACCCCAAAAAGGGTGTCAGGGCGGGTTGTAAAAATTTCTAATTTTTCTTCTCTGTCTTTTATAGAAAAGTGAACAGTTGCACCCTCAGAGCGGCCAATCCAATTTCTTTGGATCTCTTTAATCGATTCGGACCACTCTATTTTTTCAAGGCCATCAAGGAGTCTTTGGGCATAGGCAGAGACTCTCAAAAGCCACTGTTTCATTTTTTTCTGTTCAACCGGATGTCCGCCACGAACAGAGAGTCCATCTTTGACTTCATCATTGGCCAATACTGTACCAAGTTTAGGGCACCAGTTAACAAAAGTTTCATCTTGGTAAGCAAGGCGGTAATTTTGAAGAAACTCCAACTTTTCACTTTCCTCCTTAGACCTCCACTCATCAGCACTGATTTGAGGTGTTTTTGGATTGCAGGAAGCTTTTAAGTCTTTGTTTCCTTCTTTATCTAAAAGTGAAGTTAGGTTTGAAATAGGTTCTGCTTTACAGCTGTCTTCATTAAACCAGTGTTCAAAAAGCTCTAAGAACATCCATTGAGTCCAATGGTAGTATTTTGGATCACAGGTTCGAACCTCCCGATCCCAGTCAAAGGAAAAGCCCAATTGGTCCATTTGTTCTCGGTATCTGGAAATATTTTTTTCAGTGGTTTTTGCCGGATGCTGCCCTGTCTGAATGGCGTATTGTTCGGCAGGAAGTCCAAAGGCGTCGTAACCCATCGGGTGAAGAACATTAAAACCCTTAAGCCTTTTATAGCGAGAGTAGATATCAGAAGCAATATAACCGAGAGGGTGACCTACATGAAGCCCTGCGCCAGAGGGATAAGGAAACATATCTAGTACATAAAACTTTGGTTTGTGTGAATCGATGGAGACAGAGAAAATTTTGTCGTCTTGCCATTTTTTCTGCCAAGTCTTTTCAATCTTATTAAAGTCGTAGGCCATGCCCTCATCCTTTTTGTAAAAAATTTTCAGGCTCTTTTCTTAGCAAAATAAACAAGATTAAACAATGATCTGGCCTGGGTTTTCATTCTTTAACCACTTCATTTGGATACTTTTATTCCCTTGAGAGAGAAAGATAACTTTGCCAAAAGGGGAGCTTTTAATTATCCTATGAGCCATGGGAATTATGAAAAGGATACACACTTTTTTCTTAGCCGTTTTCCTGTGCTTCTTTTTGGGAGGAGGGGAGGCCAAAGCTCAGAACGCTAAGGCGAGGGCCCTAGGTTCTATGGCTTTGTATGGCACAATTGGCGGGTCTCTTTTAGGGACAGCGACCCTTGCTTTTGGAAATGGCGCTCGTGCCATCGCCCAAGGAGCTTCTTTAGGTCTCTACGCAGGGTTGATTTTTGGAAGTTATGTTGTTCTGAGTCATGGCTTCCAAAGGGAATATGATGATGAGTACGGATCTTTTTTTCCTGAAAAGAATAATAGGCTTTTCCGGACCAGGCGCCAACAAATTGTATCTCAGTTGTATGACTCTAGGAAAAAGACAAAAAAAACAAATCAAGGATGGGCGTTTTATGTTCCCATCCTTGCAATGACTTACTAGAGAGTCTACGAAGCGTTTTTGCTTCCAACTTCCGCCAATAGCTTTTGTCGGCCCCTATTAATTTTCAAAGGTTCTTCTACCAGGAATCCCCATTCCGTTATTAAAACTTGGGATTTCGTCGTTATCGAATTCGTCGATTATGGATTCTAAGACATCACCATCGTAAAGCTTGAAAACTTTAATGAATTCTTTTTTGACGTTAGAAAGTCTAACTCTTGTTGTATCCTTATTGAGTTCTTTAATCGTTTTTACAAAGGTGCTAATCCCTGAAGACCCTACAAAGTCTAAAAAGTGCATATCAAGGGTTATGATTGAGCGAGGGTTTTCTGTGATAAGCTCTTCAAGTTCTTGCTTAAATGGTGCGCTGTGCTCGTAATTGAGGCCGCCCCGCATATGAACCGTGATGTTACCAGTTGAGTCGGTTCTTATTTGAGCTTTCATAGACATAAGTGGGCCTCCTTTTTTGTTTTTAAGTGTCCTTAATTTTACTTTGTTTATTGTGCGTCGTGTAGATGGGCATTTTTTATGTTTTGATTAGTTGGTTAATTGAATAAAGTTGGGTAAACCATGGAAATGTGATCTAGCTTAGGAGAAGAATCAATTGAGTCGTTTAATTTTGTTAAGTGTTCCCATTGGAAATTCTGAGGATTTAACTTTAAGGGGGAAAAAAACTCTTGAGGAGAAAACTTTGTTTTTTGTTGAGGACACACGCCCTTTTTTTAACCTTCTGAGGTCTCAGGGAATAGAGTCGGGTAAAAAAAAGGTCTATTCGTTTCATGAGCATTCTAAAGACTCTCGGTTACAATTTGCAAAAAAGTTATTGGAAGAGGGCGAAGAGATCGTTTTTTGTTCTGATGCAGGGAGTCCTTTGATGAGTGACCCAGCTCACCCTCTAGTCAATGGCGTTTTAGATTGGGGTTTTGAGCTTGAAACCGTGCCTGGAGTTAGCTCTGTTATAGCTGCTTTGGAGTTAAGTGGGTTACCTCCTTACCCTTTTCAGTTTCATGGATTTCTTCCTCGAGAACCTCAAAAAAAGAAGAGTTTTATTGCTTTGATGGGAGTTTTAGGTAAAACTCATGTCTTTTTTGAATCACCCAAGCGGGTTGACCACACTTTAAAGCAGATTAAAGAGGCACTTCCGGAAGCAGACGTTGCTGTTTTAAGGGAGATAACGAAGAGGTATGAAACGGCCTACCGATTTAAAGCTTCTGATTATGAAAGTGAAAGAATTGGAATAAACTTTAAGGGTGAATTTGTTATTGTTTTGTCTTGTATAGAAGGGAGGGATAAGGCCCCTCTCTTAAAAAAGGCTGAAGAAATGGCCTTAAACTATCTTGAGTCTGGAAGTGTCAAAGATTTAAGCAAGCTTTTAGGGAGCTTGCTAGATAGGCCTTCTAAAGAAGTTTACGGAAGCCTTGCAAAAATGAAAAAGGGAAAGTGATTAAGATTAAGTTTTATTTGTGCATTAAAAAAGTAAACAAAAAAAAAGCTTGTCGTTTTCAAAAGAAGGGATGAAGATGACTTCTAGTCAACCCTTGGCCAATTAATGGTTTAAAAAGAGGTAAAGTTTTATGCGTTGGTTTGACACAGTAAAAAGTCCGAAATTAAAAAGTGCCAAAAGAGTTGTTTCTAATACTCCTGCGGGATTGTGGAAAAAGTGTTCTAATTGTGGGGAGATTATCCAGTCTCTTAAGTTAGTAAGTAATCAAAATGTTTGCCCTTATTGCAATCATCACTTCAGACTTACGGCAAGGGAAAGAATAGAAGGCCTTTTAGATGAGAATTCTTTTCAACCTTTGAAGGATAATTATGCAACAAAAGACCCACTGATCTTTACTGATAAGAAGCCTTATAAAGAGAGGCTCGTTCAGGCGAGAGAAAAAACTGGAAACTTAGATAGTGTCTTATGTGGACTTGGTTCAATAGAGGATCAAAAGGTTTCTATCGCAGTTATGGACTTCCAATTTATGGGAGGATCTATGGGGGTCGTGGCGGGAGAGAAAGTCTCAGCTGCCATGGACAAAGCATTAGAAGAAAAAGTTCCAGCTGTTGTCATCTCTTGTTCTGGAGGGGCGAGAATGCAAGAAGGTATTTTGTCACTTATGCAGATGGCGAAAACTTCGGCTGCAAGACAGAGGCTCAAAAATGCTGGGATTCCTTATATTTCTGTTTTAACTGACCCGACAACTGGTGGTGTCGCTGCTAGTTTTGCTATGCTTGGTGATATTAATATTGCTGAGCCTAATGCCCTTATCGGTTTTGCTGGACCTAGGGTAATAGAGCAGTCAATCCGCCAAATTCTTCCTGATGGCTTTCAAAGATCTGAGTTCTTATTGGATCATGGCTTTATTGATTGTATCGTTCCTCGTCATGAACTGAAAAGCAAGTTGGCCTTCTTCCTGAAAATGTTTGGGAAAGAGAAGAGTTAAAAAACTCAAATCTTTATCAGGGCCAATTTATGAAAGATTGCTTGGACTTGAATAATCCAACTGCCGTCGTGGGGAGGGAAGGTGACTTTCAGCCCCATAGTGAGGACAGTTTAAACACCAAACTTTCCGAATGGTACGGCGAAGAAAGACTGCTTGTAGGAAATAAGAGCGATGCCAAAGAGGTTATAAGTGCTTTCAAGCCTTTCTTTGAAGAAAAAAAGATTAAAATTATCGTTATAGGCGGAACCAATGGAAAGGGAGAAACGGCCCATCGTTTGGATGCACTCCTTAGAAGGGAAGGCCTTAAGACGGCTTTATGGACCTCACCCCATGTTTTAAGTCTTCGGGAGCGCTTCCTCTTCCATGGAGAGCAAGTTTCCTATAAGTTTTTGAATCAACAATTAGACAATGCCAGAGAGTCTTGCTTAAACAGTGGGTGGTCCCTCAGTTACTACGAGTTTTTATTTTTTGTTTTTTGTGAGCTTTCATTATCAATAGAAAGGTCCAAAGGATTAGATGTTGTTTTATTGGAGGTAGGACTTGGGGGAAGGCTTGATGCAGTCAATTTTTTAGGCCCAGATTTAACAGCTATTTGCTCTCTTTCAAGGGATCATCAAGGAATTTTGGGCCATCGATTGAAAGATATTTTGATAGAAAAATTAGGTATTTCAAGACCTCAGGTCCCTCTGATCACTGGCTTTGAACTCGAGTGGCTTCAACTACAAACCCAAAACTTTTGTAGTGAAAAAGAGGTTCCTCACCATGATCTTTTCAATATGGGGTATTTGAAAAAAAGTGACGATTATGTCTTCAGAAACAAAGTGATGGCCTATTTTTTAAAAGAGGTATTTTGTTTGGGAGAAAAGAAAGCCGTTTTTGAAAAACTATCTCCAGATGCCGTCCGTAAAGAAGTTTGTAAGGACCTCTTTTCTGGTTTTACAGGAGGAAAGGGGCGGTTTGAACAGTGGTCTCTTGGGCAAGACAATGATGTTCTTTTTGTGGGGGCCCATAACATTGATGGAATAAGGAAACTGACAGAGGCTTTAACAGGTGCTTTTTTTGATCACGTCCTTTTATCTTTTTCAAAAAGGAATAAAAAGGATATCTTAGATTCTCTTTCTCATCTTGCAACTTATCCATGTCTTTATAAAAGCATTTCGTTAACTTTTTTTGATCACGAAAAGGCTTGGAACAAAGAAGCTCAGGTGAGTGGAGAAGGTGAGGACCAAATTTTAAAATTATGCGACTCCTTGGATATTAAAGTCCTATCAAATTGGCAGGAGTCACTAAACGGTATATTCCAAAAAAAAGCTTTTGGGAAAAAAACTGAGGGCAAAAGAACTCTCGTAACAGGATCATATTATTTTATTGGTGAAGTGCAAAAATTTTTATTATCAAAAGTGTAGGGGATTTTTACTTGCTTGTTATTTCCTCTTTCTGGTTGGAGTCACTTTAGTTTCTTCAAGAGAGCTTTTTGCAAGGACTAGTTTTGACTTTAAAACTGGTGATGATATTCAGATTCTTTCTGATAAGGCTTATAGGCGGACTTCCAAAAGTGAATACAATGCTGTTGGTAATGTCGTTATCGTCCATGGAACTGAAATGCTCTATGGTGAGAAGGCTTCTCTTAAATATGGTTTAGGTACGCTTAATGTGGAGGGCAATGTCAGGTATGTCGGGGAGGGCATTACTTTTTATGGGACAAGCCTCTTCTATAACTTTAAAAAAAATAACCTCAAAGTTAAAGATGCAAGAATTATAGCGGATAACTTCGTTGTTTGGGGAGAGGTTATTTCGAGACCTAAAAAAGGCTTCGTTAATGCTACTAACGCTGAATACAGTACCTGTAGAGATTGTCCAGAGTCTTGGAGTATCTTTGGAAAAAGCATAAAAATAACATTAGGGCAATATATAAGGATTAAGGAAGCTTATATAAAGGTTAACGGAGTGACCGTTTTATATGTTCCCTACATCATTCTTCCCATAAAAAAGAAAAGAGAAAGCGGACTTTTATTTCCAAGCTTTTCTTTTCCCAGTGGAGAGGGCGTTTACTATAGGCAGCCATGGTTTTGGAATATAAGCCAGTCTATGGATATGACTTTTACTCCATCTTTCTTCGGTCTTAGGGGGAATGGAACGGAAGTTCAGCTCAGAAAAGTATTTGGTCATAGAAATTGGTTAGAGTTCGATACAATACTTATTAGAGATCAAATCTTTAATGAGAATCGATCAGCGAATGGGAGTGAAGAAATTGAAAATAGAGCTTTCTACGAGTGGGAGCATCACTTTTCTTTAGGAGAAAATCTTAATCACCATCTACATTATACCAATGGGACAGATCTTGATCTATTGAAAGATTTTGATTTTTTTACAGAGAAAAAGACATTTTCACCGGAGTGGGGGGGGGCGACTTTTTTGGAGTTTAGAAACTCTTTTTTTGAATCTTCTATTGAGGGTCACTTTTATAGAAACCAACTTATGAATTCACCTTTTGAGTTTGATGAAGAGTTTATTCAGATTTTACCTCAGTTAAATTTTTCAACCATTCCTATTAACTTGTGGAATATTTCTTCAAGCTTATTCAAAAATATGAATATTGGTTTTGAGGCAGATTTAAAAGTTTTTAAGCAAAATCATTTCAAGGAAACGAATAATATAAGAAATGCCAGGCGTTTGAACAGTTCTCCTTAGATAGATATGACTTTTTTTAGAAAGGGTCCCTTTGATTTTACCTCTAAGATCATTTGGGACAGACAAGATTATGTTTTCCCTTATGAAAAAGAAGAGCAGACCTTTTCAAAGGATGGTTTTGTTTTTGAGAGCTCGATGTCTTTTGAGTTAGAAAAAATTTTTGGTCTGGCCTATGAAGAAAAACTTCCTCTTAATCAATTAGATGTGGAGAAATATCGAAATTTTCGAAAAAAGTCTGAAAGGAAAAAAGCGCAAAGAAAAAAAGAGTTATCAGATAAGAATGCTGGCGGTTTGATTGGAGAGTTTCCTAGTTCTGACAATTACTACAAGAGTCAGGACATATCTATTAAAAAGGACAGTTATAAGCATTCTCAAATGTTTATTTTTAACCATTATTATTTGACGGACCAAAATTATAAAGGCAGCCAAAAGTTTTTGAATCAGATCTCTTCATCTGAAGGAGCTTTTGATCATGTCGACTTTTTAAAGACAAAAAAGTATCTTAATACTCAGCTTAGTCCGAGTACAAGTTTGCCCAAAGAAAACACTTTAGAAGTTCAATGGAATCATTCCGTTATAAGGAAAAGTGTAAAAGATTACCAGCCATTTAGAGACGGGAGAAGTTTAAGGGATAACTTTAACTTTAGAGAAGTTGCTTATTTGAATATAAGCCAGGGAATTGACTTCACTGTTACCGATGAAAGATTGCTAAACAGGCTTACAAGGCTTTACGTCAATGGTGGAACTACTTTTGAGGAAACAGGAACGACTCTTTCTTTTTCAGAATATTACTTTTTTAGTGAGAGTTTTAAGGGGCACAAATTTAATTTAGATGTAGGACAAAGGGTTTTATCTGGGAATGTAAGTTTTGGATGGGAACAAAATACAGTCAATGGCCTTGAACCTGTAAGAAACTTAAAAGCTTCTTTTTCTTTATCGCCAGTTGATGTTTGGAACTTTTCTGGTGAGTTCAAATGGAACCTTCAGGAAAAAGTGAATGAATTATCTTTGTATCAAGTAACTTATAAACCACATAATAATTGCTGGAGGCTCATCTGGGGCTATAAAGATGACCAGTCTAGCAAAAAATTTCTTTTTAATTTTTTGGTTAACTTTAATGACAACAGTTTTACATCCTTATCGGATTTATAAAGATAGAATGGGGAGGGCTCCACTGATTAGCCTTCTTGATTTTAATGACAGCTTTACATTTAATATAGCGACTTACCTAGGTTTGTTGGGCTACTCTTTCCAAGTCGTTCCCTTTTCTAGGATAAAGGCCTTTTTAAAAAGCCCGTTTCTTCTCAGTAATGCGCATGTTCTTGTTTATGGCCCAGGTCCAGGTCATCCAGATGAATATTCAAACCTATTTCCTATCATTAAAAAGCTATTAAGGTGTAATACACTTTTTCATCTAGGTATTTGCTTGGGGCATCAAATTATTGGGAGAGTTTTGGGTGATGAGGTAGTTCGTAGTAAAAACCCGATGCATGCTCAAGCAGTATCTCTTAAAGTGCCGCCTTGGGAAAATTGTTTTCCAAGAGAAGCGTGGGGTAGAAGTATTCAGGTGCAAAGGTACAACTCCCTTGCCATAAGAGGTTTTAAGGCCAAAAGTGATATTAATGAAGCTCTAGATCAAAGTGGGGAAGTTTTAATAAGAAAGTTTGAGCGTGGTGTAAGTTACCAATTCCATCCAGAGTCTATAGGCACCTCTTTCCCATCTCTCTTTTTTGAGCCTCTTAATTATTTTTTGTATAATTTCAAGTATGAAAAATCTGATTCGGTTGGATGGAATTTATAACTATGAAACTCTGGATGCCGCACGTTCCATGGGTGTCCAGTCTTTTCAATTTGACTTTAGACCGAGAAGCTTGAATTTTTTACAGCTCCATGTCTTTCAAGAAATGGTAGAACGCCTTCCTAAGAATAAAGAAACATTTTTTTTACACTTTTCTAATGAGAAAGACTTTCTTATTGCAAAGGTTATTGAAGATTTTAGAGATACTTTGGAAAAGAATTCGAGCGAATCAGAATTGATCCTCGAGTTTAGTGATGAAAAAGATGCTGGTTTTTATGATCAGTTTGGAATTCCTTTTTTTTGGAATTATTCTCCAGGAAGTCCTTTGGAGGAGGTCCTTCAATGCTATAACCTAAGAGGTGTGGTATGGTCTTTAGATCTGTTGAATAGTTTTGATTCATCAAGAAGCCTGGAGCTTATTTTTGATCAGTTTTGGGATAGCTATGGAGAGCACATACAGCGCATGAAGTTAAAAAACCTAATCAGAGGAGTAAGGCCTCTAAATTTTCTTGATCGAGTTTTAAATATGATGCCCTTTGACTTTATTTCTCTTCCAGTAGATCATCACTTTGAGTCATCTTATCGGAATGTTAATCTTAGTGTACTAAGGGCCGAAATCGAAGTTTTTGGCCAGGCGCTTGAAAAAGACCTTCCCTTTTAGAGGATAGGGGCGAAGAATCTTGATTACTGGCCTTGAGAAGAGTAGAAGATCGAGATGATCTTAGGTTTTCCGCAAAAAATGGCGGAATTTAATGGAGGAAGCATGGAGATTCTTATATCAAATGATGATGGTGTTTATTCCGATGGAATAAAAATTCTTAGAAAATCTCTAAGTCAAATTGCTAAGGTTACGGTTGTTGCTCCACTTGAAGAAAGGTCGACGACAGGACACACTCTTACATTAGACCATCCCCTTAGACTTATTGAATTGGAAAAAGATGTTTATGGATGTAGCGGTTATCCTGCTGATTGTGCTCTATTAGGTGTTATTCACCTTTTTAAGGAAAAAAAGGGAAGAAAGCCAGATTTGGTTGTTAGTGGAATTAACCGTGGTCCAAATTTGGGTCAAGATACTTATTATTCAGGTACCGTTGCAGCGGCAAGAGAAGCTGTTTTTCACGGTGTACCAGCTTTAAGTGTAAGCACTGCTAGCTCTTTTGGAACGCCCAAAAGCAGCTCTCTTTTTTATGAAACAGCTGCAGATTTTACGAAAAAGTTTGTTGAGCAAAAGTTTCATTCACTTTTAGAGCCTATGGGTCTCCTTAATATAAATGTACCTAATCTGCCAATTGAAGAAATAAAAGGCGTAGAACTAACGAGTTTGGGCTTTCAAAAATATTCAGAAGAAATTCAGATGCGTAAAGATTTCAGAGGAAGAGATTACTTTTGGATTGGTGGGATTTATGAAGGGTTTGAGGGCTGTGAGAAAACTGATTGCTATGCTGTTTCTGAAGGAAAAGTTTCCATTACGCCTGTGAGCCTTTTGGAAAAAGGAAGAGTCGATCAGAAATGTTGGAGCAAGTTATCTGAAAAGATTTTTGAATTTAGGTAAAAAAAAGTAAATTTTAAATAGCTCAGAATTTTATTTCCATGGATGGAGATGTTGATGAAAAGTAAAATTTTAAGAATTGCTTTTGTTTTTATGTTTATTTCTTGCACTCAAATCAAAAGTGGCCATTTTGTCAAAATACAAGAAGGAGAGTCTTTTAAAAGCATTTCGAAGAAGTATCGTGTTTCGCGGTATGACTTGGAAAGAGAAAATGGAGACAAAACATTCACTCCTGGTGAGTGGGTCTTTGTTCCGGAGGAAAAAGGGATTCTTCCTCAACTTTTTAGTAAAATAAACAGTGGTTGGTCTTTACTTGGCCACAATGCTTTTTTGTGGCCTGTTCCATCTTCACCAAGAATAAGTTCGCATTTTGGAACTCGTTGGGGGAAGCCTCATGAGGGGTTGGATATTGCGGCGCAGAGAGGTGCCCATATTTTGGCCACTAGTAATGGAGTTGTTGTCTATTCAGGAAATGAGCTAGGGGGCTATGGTAATATCATTGTAATTGCTCACAAAGGGGGCTTTTTTAGCGTTTACGCTCACAACAAGGACAATTATGTAACAAAAGGCCAGGTCGTTAAAAAAGGGCAAGTTATTGGAAGAGTAGGTAGTACAGGAAAATCAACAGGCCCACACTTACACTTTGAGGTTAGGAGGCAAGGCCAAGCTTTGAATCCCGCTAAGTTTATTTCTTTTTCTAAGTGAGTCAATTTCTTTTGAGCTTTTAACTTTTCTATTCACCCGAGTTATTGAAAAACATTTCAATAAGCTTTAGATACATAATGGCCGTATTTTTTGCATCCGCGAGGGCCGTATGCTCAACTTCACCCATTCCCAGGTATTTCATGAGGTCTGAACCAGAGGCGCATTCGTCTGGTAAAAAGTTGAGGTCAATAAGAGTCAGGGCCGTGGACGTTAGGTCCAGGACTCTATGACTAAAATGTTCTTTCATGAATCCCCATCCTAGGTCTCTATTCATGAATGGGATATCTATAGAGTTTACGCTCTTTCCAAAAAGAACAATTTGGTTAATTGCTGTATGTTGAAAATAGTCCTTAACATCAGGACTTTGGAGGTACTCTTCCATCTTTTTTCTGAAGGTTGTATGGTCTATTCCCTCTTCATGGGCCTTTTTAATGAGTCCTTCATTATGCTCTATAACCCATGGTGCTAATTGCGGTTTCAGAGTTTCGAAAGAAGGGCAATGAACTGTAAAAGTTCTGGCAAGGTTTTCTTCGAGGGTTTTTGTTTCTGTATCGAAGGGTATCATTCCAAACTCAATGATGTAGTCATTTTGATCAAGTCCTGTTGCTTCTAAGTCGAAGGATAGATACCTCATTTACATCACCTTTTTAAATTCTCTTGTAAAAGGAACATGATATGAATTTGAGTAAGAGCCGACAAGTGAAAACTCTTCACAAATAGCCAATGGTCACTTTTCTTTTACCTTTTTTGTCTGTTGGTAGCTCCTTTACTAAGGTTTTACAGCTAATAACGTTCTCATTCACAATGCACAAACGACAGATCCCATCTCCTTGGCATGATGACGCTATAGGAAGGTTGAGGCTTTGGAGAAAGGACATGAGGTTCGCGTTAAGGTCTTGTGGAGATAGCTGACGATTCATGAGGAGCTTTTTAGAGGCCGTACCATAAATTTGGATTATGGGTCGTTCTTCTCGAGGCATGATAATTTCTCCAGAGATCTTTTATCCAGAATGAATCCATTTTGTTGTTTTATATTAAATTGTCCATAGGCCATAATGTGGCCTAAGTTTCTAACCGGATAGAGCGGGATATTTTTCTTTCTAAAGCGCAGCAAGTTTTTTTCGTTTTTATCTAATGGTTCGATAAGAACTCTTAAGGGGTTTACCAAAAAAATTTTTCTAGGGCCCTTCAGAAAAATATCCAGGTCCATCAGTGAGTTGGATTGATGAACCCCTTGCTGAATAAGATTGTAAACATGTTGACCAGGGTCCCTTCCTTTATAAGAGATTAAGGTTATGTTGGATTTTTTATTTTGGTTTTTTATCAAACAAATAGTTGGTGTCTTTTGGGGCTTTTTACCCTTGATAAGGAAAGTTCCAAAAAGAGGGGAAATAGGCCCTGATAGTAGTTGAGAACTTGCAGCAATAAAGTAAGAATCATCTTCTTCTAAGCCAAATATATTGGAAGAGACTTCTTCTGAGTTTATAAGGAATATGGAATGTTGATAGAGAGAGAGGTCTATATTGCACTTTATTGGTGGGGAAGAGAAATCACTTTTAGTTTTAAATGGAAAAAGGTGTCGTGAAATAGAAGCCTTCTTTAGTTTTTGTTTACCGTAAGCCTTCCTTCTTTTGGAACTTTTTCTAAGCTTTTTATACTTTTTTACAAGCGACTTGAATTGGAGCTTTGGGTAGCTTTCATTTTGTTTAAGTGGTTCCGCTTCTTTAAAAAAAACATTTTTAAAGGGCTTCGATTTATAAAGGTTTGCTTTTTTCATATTAATTGTTTTTTCTAAGCTTTTTGTTACTTTAAACTTTTTGGGAAGGTGTCTATCTAGCAATGAGCTAAGTTGAATAAGGCTTTTTTTTGATTTGAAATGTTTAAGAAGATACTCGACTCCATCTAGGTAGGGGTAGTAATAGCTTATTTCTTTTTTATTTTTTGTAAATGGATGATGAAAGTCCCAATAGAGAGGCTCAGAGCCTTTATGAGAGACTATGAGTTGAAGGCGAGAGGAAGGTGAACAAACGTCTGGGCTTACATTCATTTGATATAGAAGCCATAAAGCACTTTTCTCTATAAAGGAAAGCTTTATCCGCTGTTTTTTTATTTTTTTAAGAAGTTGATGAAAAGACTTAGAGTTTTGATTTGAACCGGAAAGGAAGTTAAGAGATTTTTTTTTAGGTATTATGCAGTAAGTTTTTTCAACCTCTTTTTTTGATAATGAGGAAACTGTAGCTTTATTGGCGGGTTTTATTATTTGTGTACAGCCAAATATACTTAAGCAAATCAATATTAACCAAGGGAAGAGTTTTGATTTCATTATTGCTCTCATTTTCTATTAATTTCAATGAATTATAGCTTTTGATTTCGCATTATTAAAGGGTGAGCTTTCAAAAAGAGTTTTTCCAATCAAAGAAGTCAATTTAAACGCTCCAAGGAAAACTTTACCACTTTATTTTTTTTCTTTGCCTACGCTAAATTTAGGTTAACCTATTAGTGTAGGTGATAGGAAGTTACCTACAAGATTAGGCAGGAAGCCAAAAAGAGGGGGCCTTTGCAGGAGGCCCCTTTTTTTTACTTACTATTCATTTATGCCCTTAACTCAATAGTTCCCCGCTAATACCTAAAGACTCTTTAGAGACATCAGGAGCAAGTTCCATAACTTTAAAACGATTTTCTTTTATAGAAAAAAGCCCTCTATCTGTTACTACTAGGTCTACAACATTAAGGCCTGTTAAAGGGAGTCCACACCTCTTTAACATTTTAGGACTTCCATTTTTATTAAAGTGGGTCATCATTACGATGATTGTCTTTGCTCCATGAACAAGGTCCATGGCGCCACCCATTCCTGTGACTTTCTTTCCTGGAATCATCCAATTAGCGAGGTTTCCTTCAACGTCGACTTCCATTCCACCAAGAACACAATAGTCAAGGTGACCTCCTCGAATCATTCCAAAACTTAAAGCGCTATCAAAGTAGCTAGCACCTTTTCCTACAGCGATGGTTTCTTTTCCTGCATTGATAAGAGTCGGTGAGACATTTTTTTCATCAGGTCTTCCCTCAACACCAAGGACACCATTTTCTGAATGGATCATGACTCTGCTCTCTTGGGGAATTCTTTCAGCTATCAAGGTTGGTAAACCTATGCCTAGGTTTACACTCGTGTCTTTATCAAAGAGAGAAATTACTTTATCTGCCATTTGTTCTTTTGACCAAGTCATCTTTATTCTCCCTTCACTTTTAAAAATTCAATATCGTTTTTATAGTTTGACCCTTTAAAAATTCTTTGGACAAAAATGCCCGCTACGTGAACGTCTTCTGGTGGAATGTCACCGAGTTCAACAAGCTCTTCCACTTCAACAACAGTGGTTTTAGCGGCCATCGCCATTAAAGGAGAAAAGTTTCTTGCTGTTTCTTTAAACCACAGGTTGCCATAAGGGTCTGCTTTTTGAGCTTTAATGATGGCAAAGTCAGCGTGAAGGGGAAGTTCTAAAATACAAGGACGGTCAAACGTTCTTTCTTCTTTTCCTTCAGCAACAAGTGTACCAGCACCTGTTGGCGTATAAAAACCTCTTATCCCCATGCCAGCTGCCCTAATCCTTTCACTAAAGGTTCCTTGAGGGACAAGTTCAACCTCAATTTCTTTAGCAAGCATTTGCTTTTCAAGGTCAGGGTTTCCACCAACATAACTGCAATAGGCCTTTTTAATTTTATGCTGAATTAAAATTTTAACGAGCCCCCGCCCTGAGTTTCCAATATTATTAGAAATGACGGTGAGGTTTTTAACATCCATCTCACTTAAGGCATCAATACAATTTTCTGCAATACCACAGAGACCAAAACCTCCACTCATAAGAGCATTTCCGGATTTTATATCGTGAAGTGCTTCTTTAGCACTTTGAAAAACTTTGGAACTTTGTTGAGTCATTTTTTTTCCTTTTATTTATTCTAAGCGAAAACTTTAAAGTTCTCTCAAGGCCTTATCTAATGTTTCGAGGGCCGCCTGTAAATCCTTTGTTTTAAAACTAAGAGCAGGAGAAAGAACAAGTGTCTGAGGTTGGACAACTAGGTGAACTCCCCTCTCTAAAAAATAGTTAAAGTCGAGGGTTACATCACTTGTAAAATCAATGGCCGCCAAAAGTCCAATAGTCCGTATTTCTTTAACTTTTGGTAGTTCTTCCCATTTTAAAAGATGGCCTTTCATCATTTTTTTTAAATTAACTGTATTTTCTAAAAAATGGCCGTCGGCCAAGATATCACAAATGGCATCCATGGCTGCGAGCCCCAAGGGATGGGCGTAACTTGTGAGCCCACAAGAAAGAACGTTGTCATTATAAAATTCGACAATGTCTCTATTGGCCCAGACAGCACCAAAAGGTATGTAGCCGCCAGTAATTCCCTTGGCCATACAGATAAAGTGAGGTTTTAAAAATGGGTAGTGTTGAAAGCCAAAGCGGCGCCCAGTTCTTTGAAAACCACAAATGACTTCATCTAAGATAAGAAAAATATTATATTGATCACAAAGCCTTTGGATTCCCTGCCACCAACTTTCTGGAGGAATGATAACTCCATTTCCACCGGTTATGGTTTCAAGGCAAAAGGCCGCAATATTCTCTGGCCCTATATCTTTTATGATAAGCTCAGTTTGAGTTAAATCGGGATCATTGTGAGGCTCGGGGATCCTCGCCGTCCATTCATCTACTGTTTGATGAGGCTCATTCCTCCAATCACCTGTAACACTTAAAGCTCCAAGAGAGGCCCCATGATAAGACCTTTGGCGGCAAAGAACGACATTTTTCTTCTTTATCTGTCTTGCCATCTTTAAAGCGTTTTCAACACTTTCAGCACCGGAGAGTGTATAAAAAACTTTTCCATCCAAGGCATTGATTTGTCTTTTATACCCATCCAAATGGCTAAGGAGTTTGTAAGTCGCTTGATCTTTTAAAGGGAAGACGGCCTTCGGCGAGACAACAGAAAAAGAGTCTAATTGTTTTTTAATGGCCTCTTTAATTTTTTCATTATTTAAACCAAAGGAAGCTTGAAAGCTAATGGAAGAAAGGTCGTAAACTTTTTGGCCATTTTTTAAAACAAAAAAATGATCTTGATTACTTTCAAACTCTATTTTTTTGGGGCTTGATTGATTGGCCCAAGTGAAAAAATAGGGATAGTCTGCCATGGATTACCATTCCTTTTTTAAAAACTCTAAAAAAGCCAGGCCCCTTAGAGTGGTTAAGTTTTTAATTTAAAGAGAGTTTTTAGACTCTTTGAGAACAAAGGTTTTTTCTCCTTCACTTCCTTCTAGAGAAAACTGATAGCTTCTAAAGTTATCATCGTACTCAGGGCAGCCTCTCCAAAAGTAATAATCATCATGAATAAAGTCAGCAATCCCTCCGCCACAAGTCATGGAAGGATCTTGGGCGCCACTTTGAAAGTGAGAACAAATTGATTTTGGATACCCTTCATGATCCATTAAAAGTGATTTCAATTTTTCAAAAGAATCTACATTAGGAACTTTTTTACCTAAAAGTTCGTAGCGTCCATGAGTTGTAGAACTAATAGAAGAAGTGTCTCCTTCCTCTTGAACTTTTTGGCCAAGGCAATGGTTAGTATGAAAGACTCCACCAGACTGCTCTTTTTTCATTTCAGCAACTTTTTCTTGAAGTCTTGGTGTAATTTCCCAATGCTCTCCACCTTCAAGGGAAGAAATAAGATAATTGTGGCCAGAAGTGACGGGAGCTTCAATCAGCTTTTGCCTCATGCCTGAAAGATTTGTTTCTTTTAAAACCTTTCTAACAAGAGCAGGCCAAATAAGCCCCGCTTGAGCATTGGCCGTATTAATATTATTAACGCCGATTAAGTTTTTAGAAGTGTTAATTCCCATCATTCCAACGCAACCAATGAGCGAAAAGACAACGGACTCCGGTGAGTTTTCTGTTTTTGAAATGTGGATAACATTGACAAACCTTTTAGCTGATCCATGCATATCCCATGTTTGACCAGAGAGGATTTGATCGTTTGTTTGAACGTGAACAGTTGAACAACCTTCGTCGGGAAGTTGGATGTCCCTAAAGTCTGTGTAGTTATTAAGGATCACAACTTCGGTTAGATCAATATTCGCCCCTTCAGCAATCCCTTCAATTTCTTTTGTAATTTCAGGGGCAAACTTCTTGGTGGCCTCATATTGAAGTTTTGCTAGAGGGTGGAGCTCACTTTTAAGGGCCGGGTTTTTAGAAAGCATAAGCTTTTTTCTAATTTCGACAAGTTCTTTAATTCCTTCTCTAAAGCTTTCACCATGGGCCTGGCCCCACTCTTTCGCCGATTTATTGGCTTCATATTTTATATAAGGAAAATCGTAATTCTTCTCAGTCACTCTCTCATTCCTTTTCGCTAGCACTCATCCCTTAGATTTCCAAATCTTTTTAAATTAGAGGAGCTTTTAAAACTCCTCTAAAAAACGCTTCATCGAACTCGCTGATGGGCAAACAAGATACGCATCTTTATGTGAGTTTAAGTATTGAGACAACTGATGAGGAATTTTCCCTTTGAAATAACCGACACCGTTTTCTATTTCAATATGATTGGTTGGGTACTTTTCAAGAACATCTTTTAATTTCTTATCAAAGTTCTTTCTTAACTCTTTAAATTTTTCATGATCTTTTTCGATCATTGTCATGGCCCTATGATAACAACCTAGAGAGAATTCATCCCCATCCCAAGTACTGATCATCATAAGAGGTTTTTCTAGGAAGTACTCGTCAGAGCAATAAACAAACGCCGCTTGTCCACCCATATAGGCAAGACCGCAGTCTGGCCTT
>PAZA01000048.1 GCA_002715375.1 Halobacteriovoraceae bacterium | reverse complement strand
ACTTCCTGTCTCTTACTTCCTGTCTCTTACTTCTTGCCTCTTATTTCCGATAGGAATAGAAGAATCAAATTTAATTTTCACTTTATTTATAGGGATTTAAAGAATGGAAATTTTTGGTCAAACTTTTTCTATTTTGGAACTTATAGGTATTTCTTTCGGAATAATTATCCTCTTAATTTTTATTTTCGATGTTTTTGTTCAAAAAAAATATGCAATTGTCCATAACTTTCCAGTTCTTGGTCATATGAGGCACTTCCTGACTATGATAGGGCCAGAAATGAGGCAGTACTGGGTTGCAAATGATAAGGAGGAATTACCCTTCAATCGGTCTGAAAGAGATTGGATTTATGCAAGTGCTAAGGGAGAAAATAATACTTTTGGCTTTGGAACAAGTGAGCTTCTCTATGGGGTAGGTTATCCAATAATTAAGCATTCGGGTTTTCCTTTTCCAACTTCCAAAGCTTATGCACCTTTTGGAGATAAAACATCAATCCCTTGTGCAAAAGTTATTGGTAGTCATCACAAGAGAAGAAAAATTTTTCGACCTAAATCAATTATCAATATTTCTGCAATGTCTTTTGGATCGTTAGGAAAAAATGCTATCAGTTCCCTTAATCAAGGCGCAAAATTAGCAGGTTGTTATCACAATACTGGAGAGGGCGCTATTAGTGATTATCATCAGTTTGGAGCCGATCTAATGTGGCAGATTGGGACAGGATATTTTGGTTGCCGAGACGAGGACGGAAATTTTAGCTTGGATGTCCTTGAAGAAAAATGTTTGAATCATCCTGTTCGACTTATTGAAATAAAACTGTCTCAGGGAGCTAAACCTGGAAAAGGGGGAATCCTTCCAGGAGCTAAAGTAACAAAAGAAATAGCAAGAGTAAGAGGAATACCGGTTGGAGAAGATTGCTTATCACCTAATACACACTCCGAATTTTCCAATGTTGATGAATTAATTGATTTTATAGAGAGGATTGCCGAAAGAACTGGTATTCCTGTAGGCATAAAAGCAGCTGTTGGACAAATAGAGTTTTGGGAAGAGCTTGCTTTAAGAATGAAAGAAAGAAATGAAGGTCCAGACTTCATAACAGTTGATGGCAGTGAAGGTGGAACAGGAGCAGCTCCTTTGACATTTGCTGACCATGTTTCGCTTCCTTTTAAGATAGGTTTTACAAGGGTTTACGACATTTTTCAAAAGATGGGGTTGTCACGTTATATTGTTTGGATTGGTTCTGGGAAATTAGGATTTCCCGATAGGACAATTATAGCGATGGCCATGGGATGTGATATTATTCACATCGCTAGAGAGGCAATGCTTTCAATTGGCTGCATTCAGGCCCAAAAGTGTCACACAGGAGAATGCCCTGTAGGAATTGCTACCCAAAATAAATGGTTGGAAAGAGGAATTGATGTACCTTTAAAAGCAGAGAGGTTTAAAAGGTATTTGGAAAGTTTTAGAAAAGAACTTTTAGCAATTTCTCATTCCGCTGGTTACGAACATCCATGCCAATTTACCGCCCATGATATTGAATTCAGCACAGGCGTAAATAAGTTTAGCACTCTAGATGATGTACTCCATTATAGAAAAGACTCTTCTCCCTTTAAGAGCATGATAGAGCTAGAAAAAAAGTTCAAAAAGAAAAAAAGGTAGATATTGGTTTTTTACTAATTATTCATATTTCCAGAAAGTTGTTCAAGGATTCTTTCATTGGTTGCTGGAGAAACAAGTTTAACTCTTTCCCTTGATCTATAAGTTAAAGCATTTTTTACGGCCATAAAAACACTAATCCCTAATAAAAAGGGTGGTTCCCCAACGGCTTTTGAACGGTGGACGGCTTGATGGTTATTATTATTTTCAATAAACTCGATTGTAAAATTTCGAGGAGTGTCTTGAATATTAGGTATTTTATATGTCGTAGGTGAGTGGGAAAGAAGTTTTCCCTTGTCTGAAAAATAAAGTTGTTCTCCTGTAACCCAGCCCATACCCTGAATAAATGCACCTAGGGTTTGACCTTGATCAATTCCTGGGTTTATAGGGCGACCTAAGTCCATTAAGATATCTGTAGAGAGTACTTTAAGTTCTCCTGTATATTCATCAATCTCTACTTCGCTAACTGCAGCACCATTTGTATAATAATTGAAAGGTTTTCCCTCACTTTTTTCTTTATTAAAGCCAATACCTTCAGTTTTAAAAAAGGCGTAGGAGCCAAGGCTGACCCTATTAAAGTAGGCTATAGATAAGGCCTCTTTAAATGAGATTTTGTGACCATGTTTTTTATCCAGAACTTGTTGGTCTTCAAAAACAATATGCGAAAGGTCTCCGCAGTCTTCAAGTTCGTATTCCTTGACTCCATCACTAATTTCACCTGCCCAATGTTTGTGAAGGACTATCTTGAGCCGTTCTTTGATCTTATTACAAGCTTTTAAAGTAGCACTTCCATTAATATCGGCTCCACTAGAAGCTGCTGTAGGGGATGTATTATGATTTTTTTCAGTAGAGGTTGGCATTACTTGAACAAGATTTGATGGAATCCCAAAGGCATGAGCGGCAATTTGTTGGATTTTGGTGTTTACACCTTGACCCATTTCTGTAGCACCTGTAGAAACTTGGATGCTTCCATCCAAGTGTACGTTAACTAGTGCATTACCTTGGTTTAAAAATTTTGCTGTGAAAGCTATTCCAAACTTTGTAAACCCAAGAGAAAGTCCTCTTAATTTTCCATTATTTTCTTTATTAAACTTATTAATCTCATCTCTTTTCTTTTTATAATCCGCTTTTTGAATTATTTTTTCAAAAATTTCTGGAAGAGGGTTATGGTCGATTAGCTGGCCATAATGAGTTGTATTATTAGTTTCTTTTCCATATAGGTTAATCTTTCTTATTTCGGCAGGGTCCTTTCCAGTTTCAAAAGCGATATCTTCAATGATCGACTCAATTGTCATTGTCCCTTGTGGACCCCCAAAGCCTCTAAAAGCTGTATTGGATGGGAGGTTCGTTTTACAGCATGTTCCTGTAATTTTAGCGTGAGGAATAAAATAGGCACTATCAATGTGGAACATTGCTCTTTCTAAAATGGCGCTTGATAGGTCTGCATATGGACCAGCATCGGAATAAAGATCGGCTTTAAGGGCCAAAATTTTTCCGTTATCATCAAACCCCACTTCATAATAATTTTTAAAAGGGTGCCGCTTTCCTGTCATGGCCATATCATCATCTTTTGTAAGGGCCAGGCGGGCAGGTCTTCCGAGTTTATAGGCACAAAGCCCGGCATAAGCAGCAAAAGGTGCAGCTTGACTCTCTTTGCCTCCAAAACCACCACCCATTCTTTTAACAATACAGGTGACATAATGAAAAGGGACGCCAACTGCCTCTGCAACTAAATGTTGAGTTTCCGTTGGATGTTGAGAGGATGAGTGAACTTCAAGTTGTCCATTTTCTAAAGGGTAGACGATACTTGCTTGGCTTTCTAGGTAAAAGTGTTCTTGTCCTCCACATTCAAAATCACCTTTTAGAGTTCTTGGTGATTCTTTGAGGGCCTTATCGACATTACCTTTGATAATAGGAGTAGCTTTATAAACATGTTGCTCTTTTTTGATCGCTTCATCTATAGAGAAAAGAGGTTCTTTTTCTTCGACTTCAACTTTAATGAGTTTTCTTGCTTTTGGAAGGACCTCTTTATTTTCAGCTGCAATGATCGCTACCGGCTCATCAAAATGTCCAATTTCCTTATCAACAAGGAGAGGTTGAGTTTTAAAAATTGCGCCCCATCTGTTGTGAGATAGATCTTCTGCCGTATAGACTGCCAGGACACCTGGTAACTTCAGAGCTTCTTCAAAGTGAATTTTTTTTAAATTCCCAGCTGCATAAGGAGAGCCGACGACTCCGACGTGGATTTCATTTCTTAATGGTGAGCGGTCATCTACAAAAATACTGGTTCCTGTTACATGTCCATAAGAAGAGTCGTGTTTAATATTACTTCCTACACTCATAATTATTTTCCTTGCTCAATTCCATATTGTGACTGGATCTCTCTGTAATATTTCATTAACAGGTTTTTTGATACTTGGGTTCTAAATTTTGCTGAACCACGAACATCGGAAATGGGAGTTATCTCTTTCTCTACTTGTAAAACTGCCTCTCCAATATTTTTCTCATTCCATTCTTTGCCACTAAGTAGTTTTTCGGTTTTTGGAAGTCTTTTGACGACAGGACCAACTCCACCATAAGCAATTTTTATACTTTTAATTTTGCCATTTTCGATATTTCCAAGGCCTGCGAAGGTCACAGCTGAGATATCCATATCTTTTCTGAGACTTACTTTGTAGAGTTTTAAAAAATGATCTTTTGGAGGAATAGGGATAATCACTTTAGTAATGAGTTCATTTTCTTTAAGGTCTAAGTCTTTGTAGCCTTTATAGAAATTTGTAACTGGAACAGTTCTTTCCCCATCAGTAGAAGATAAGATAACCTTTGCTTCAGAAATAAAAAGAAAGGGGGTGCCGTCGGCGATAGGAGAAGCATTCGCAATATTTCCAACGAGAGTACCGGCATTTTTAATTTGAGGGGAAGCAAAAATGTGGATCAGTTTTGAATACTCAGGGATATCGTTTTTAAGAGCTTTTTCAATATCGTGCCAAGTTGCTGTCGCTCCAATATGAAACTCCTGTCCTTTTTTTTCAATTTTGGACATTTCTTGAACTCTGTAAAGAGAAAGAACTTTCGTCATTTCATGACGACCTTTATTGATTTGAACACCAAGGTCTGTGGCCCCTGAAGTGCATTTAAGTAATGTCTCTTCTTTTTTTAGTTTTAAGGCATCATCTATTCTTGAAGGAAGGAAGATTTGACGATCATTATTTTTAAGAACCACGTCTTCATTTTCAAGGTCTTTGAACTCTTCTAGCATTTCATCGCTATGATATCTTTCGTAGAGAGGCTTCACCTCTTCCAATTTTACAGCGAGGGATGATTTTATAATGGAGTCATAGCCAGTGCATCGACAAAGGTTACCTGTCAGATAGTTTTTGGTTGTTTTTTCATCAATAGGCTTTTCTTTTAATTTTAGGTTATCTGTCATACCGGCCATTGCACAAATAAATCCTGGGGTGCAGTATCCACATTGGGCACCATGGTTGACCATCATTGATTCTTGAACTGGATGGAGTTTATCTTTCTCTGCTATCCCTTCAACAGTAATAATGGAATGGAGGTCCATTAAGTGAAGAAAAGTAATACAGCTATTAAGGGATTTATAAACTAGCTTCCCTTCTTCTATGTTTTTACGATTGGCCACTAAAACGGTGCAAGCTCCACAATCGCCCTCTGCGCAGACAACTTTCGTCCCTGTTTTCCCTAAATCATCACGTAGGTAAGTTGATAGGGAGGTGAAGGCATCTTTTGCATCTATTTCTTGTCTTTCACCGTTTAGATAAAAGATTATTTTATCTCTCATAAAGAGGTTCCTTTGATAAAGAAGCCAAATTTTATATCATCTAGATCTTAAAAAAAAAAGTTGGATTTTAATTGTAGAGGAGGCTTAGAAGTTCAGCACCGACACTAATGGCGATTTCTTTGGGTGCTTTTCCTCCAATAGGAATGCCAATGGGACATTTGACCTTTTGAATATCATTGTCTTCGAACTCTTTTTCTTCAAGCCTCTTTTTGAACCGAAGCCATTTGGTCTGACTTCCAATGAGTCCAAGGTAAAGTAGGTCTTTGTCTATAAGGTTAGAGAGAAGGTCAAAATCTAATTGGTGAGAATGGGTCATAATAAGGACAAGTGAAGATCTAGGAAGCCAATTGTTACTCATGACAAATCGAAGTGGGTCTTCGGATATCTTTATGACATCAGGAGAAAGGTTTTCATGTTGAATCCACTCTTCCCTTGTATCAATAAGGTGAGTTTTGTAGGGCGTTCCAATCAATGTATTGGCGATATTTTGACCCACGTGGCCTGCTCCAAATATAAAGACTTTTGGTTGGCACTGAATAACGTCAATAAATATTTCAACAACTCCGCCGCAGCATTGGCCGGTTTTTGCTCCGAGGTTAAAAGAAAAGGAAGAGCTTTTATTCTCCAGAATGCATTGTTGTGCTGTTTTAATGATCTGATTTTCTAGATTGCCTCCACCAATTGTTCCATAGAAAGTACCATCAGAGAGGACGATCATTTTTGAGCCGACTTCTCGAGGGGTAGAGCCACCTGTTTGGGTTGTTGTCAGCAGAGCAAAGTCCCGACCAGACTTTTCTAATTCACTGCATTTTTTTATCCAATTCCACATGTCTAAGCTTGTCCCCAGAAGGCCTATTTTTTTAAGTTTATTGAAAACTTCTTTTTAGAGATACCTAAACCAAGGCCTTAAAGGGAGCAAGCAAAAAACGTTATAATTGATAATTTAAGCCTTCTAGAAGGCAAGTAAGGATAGATTTCTGAACTTTTGTAAGTTGATAGGTTTTTGCCATAATAATAACTGGGCTTTTATTGATGCTTGCAGTAGCAAGAAGCTCTCCTTTAGTGGAATCATATTCAATAAGGTCAAGTTTTGTAGAAAAATGGCTTTTATATTTATCCATAAGAGCTTTTTCAAAATCACCACCCTCTTTTGTTTCCGGAATACGATTTCCTTCAACTTTCATTTGGATGAGGTGGTTTTTTGATTTTTCTCCACTGTTTTGGACATCATTGTAGATAATATTAAGAAAAGAGGTTCCCAGGTTAGATTTTAATGTAAACCAAAGCTCTTCAAAAAAAGTTGTTCTGTCATTAGGGAGTAGCTTTTTTAAGTGTTCAATAACTGTGAAAAGTTCATCTAGGAGACCTATGTTATTTCTCAGAAGCCATTGACCCCACATTTGGTTAAATGAATCCAACACTTCCTCTTTAGTCGATACTTCAAAAGAATTGTAGTCAACATTAAAATTGGTACTCTCAATAATTGGGTAAAACTTATGATAGCTTTTTAGGGATTCTAAGAGCTCTTGGGACTCCTTTAGTTCAGGGTCAAAAAGGAGGCCTTGAAGAGATTCTTCTTCTAAATTGATAATATCAATTGTTCTAGATTCATCTTGTTCTTCATGATTTGAAAAATGTCTTATAAGGACTCTCTCGCTCGATTTAATATACCCAAGTGAAAAATCCATTTTAAACTCCGTTTTTTAGTACGCTGTGCATTGGAAAAAAAAGCCCCTTGGAGGCTCTCCTCCGATCTTTATAATAAAATTATGGTATGGAGAAAATATCTATTTACGTCATTTTAATTTTTTTCCTCAATTTTACAAATGCGATGTGTCAGGATGAGCGCTTATTCCGCGATCTTATGGGTCAAGCCAAAAAGAAGCCTTTTAGGGAGGGTGTTTTGCAAAAAAAGGTTCATTGGCATTCCATTTCCCCTTTTTATGAGGTTGAGATGGACGGTCTTCCAGGCAAAGAAAGCTTTCGTGTTGAAAAGAGAGACGGAGAAGATTGGTTTAGTCTTTTTAATCAATACAAAGAAAAAATATTTTCAAAAAAATTAGATGCATTAGGAAAAGACTCTAAAGTGTTTAGAGTCTCTTTACGTGCTCTTTCTAAGGATTTAAAAACTCTAATCGTTTATTTTTATAATGGGTTTACAGATGTGATGGACTTTGAAGGAACTGGACGCCTTTATTTTTTTACTTGGGAAAATAATAATTTAAAAACTTTAAATAGTTTTAAGGGTCCAGTTTTTTGGCATGAGTTTTCATCTCGAAATGGTCACTATCATAGAAGAGTCTATGAGCTAAGTCTTTATGATACTAATGGAGATGGTACAAAGGAAATTATTGTAAAGCATGGACCAACGACAAAGCTTTTTTTCTATAAAAAGAAAAAAGGATGGCAGCGTTTTTAGGCAGCACTTTTTTTGTCATCGTCATCGTCATCATCATCTTGATTGTCATTCTGATGATCATCTATATGAGCTTCATCTCGTTGACTAATTTCTTCTTTTTCTCCCTTTATAATTCTTAATCTTGGCTTTTTTGAGACCTCTTTAGAGTTTACAAGAATTCTATTCCAAATTGCGAAAGGAAGAGATAAAAGAAAAAGGAGTGAAGTAATTTGGATTATATTTTTAACAAAAGCTTGGTCTGTGCTTTTATTCAAAACTTTGAGGTCATTAGACGTGAAATCAAAACCTTTGACTTTACTTGAATGTACAATCATTTCTTCATCAACTGAAAGGCCTACAATAGGATCGACTGCAGGGGCCCTGGATGAAAAAAGGGGATTAACAAGGGATAGAATTATAAGACCGGAAAAAAAATAAAGGGCCCAATAAATAAAAGGTCTTTGTTTCATGAGATCCCCCCTTTAACGTCTTTTCGGCGAGAGGTGGTAAAAATTTAAAATAATGTGATTTTTTTGGTCATTTAATGAAAAAATAGACAAAAAAGCTATGGCATTTTGGATTGAAGATCTTCGAACTCCTCGTAAAGCTCAAGGATTTTATTTTCAAGATTTTCTTGTTTTTGATTAAGTTGGTTTAGCTCTTCACTTTTTTTCTGATCCATTAGACTGTAATCAAATTTTGTAAGTTTGTCCTGAATATCTTCTAGTTTAAGTTCTTCACTTTGAATTTCGTCTTCAATAACTTTGAACCTCATTTTTTCTTTATTAGTCATTTTAATTTTTTGAGGAGCTTTTATTATGTTCTTATCTTCTTTAATTTCTTTTGATTCATTTTTCTCTTCATTTTCATCTATTAGCTGTTGCTCTAAAATGATGGCTTCAAGGTATGGTTCAACCTGTTCATATCCTCCAACAAAGACTTCAATATTATTTTTTTGAATGAGCCAGACTTTATTTGTAACTGTACTTAGAAAAGTTCTATCATGGCTAATTAAAATAAGAGAGCCGCCAAATTGTTTAAGCTCTTCTTCCAATACTTGAATTGTATCAAGGTCAAGGTCGTTAGTGGGTTCATCAAATATCCATATATCACCAGGTCTTTTAAGGTTAAGGGCCATTTGGAGTCGATTTCTTTCTCCCCCTGAAAAAGTTTTTAAGGGTCGGTGTAAATCATCCTGAGAAAATAGAAATTTCTTTAAGTAACTTGAAACATGTTTACGACTACCATCAGGAAGATTAATAAAGTCTGTACCTTCTCCTAGAATATCAAAAGGAGTCTTTTCCGGAGATAACTCATCTCTATCTTGGGAAAAATATTGAATTTTAATATCTTCTGCTCTTTTAATGGAGCCCTTTAAAACGTCTAATTGACCCATAAGTACTTTCATAAGACTTGTCTTACCTGAGCCGTTAGGCCCAAGAAGGCCAACTTTGTCTCCCTTTTTGAGTGATAGGGAGAGCTCTTTAAAAAGAGGAGCATTTCCATAAGAAAAATGAGCATCATTCATTTCGATGAGGGTTTTTGTTTTCCTTTTTGAATCTTCAACAGAAAGGTTTAGAGCTCTTTTGGCTTGACCTTTTATTTCTTGGAGAGATTCAGAGAGTTTATGAAAATTTTCGACTCTTTTTTTACTTCGACAGCCTCTGGCCTTTATTCCTTGCCTCATCCACTCTGTTTCTCTTTTGAGGGAATTTTTGAGTTTAGCAACAAGCTTTTGTCTTTCTTTTTCTTTGAGTTCTTGATGTTCAAGATAGTCAGAGTAATTGCCTGAGAATGAATCTATTTGCCCATTATTTAAGTGAATAATTCTGCTCGTACACTTTGAAAGAAGGTACCTGTCGTGGGAAATCATGAGGAATGTTTTATTTGATGTGGATAGTTCTTCTTCAAATCTTTTAATAGTATCAAGGTCTAAATGGTTAGTCGGCTCATCCCATAAAATAAGGGTTGCCGGTGCAGATAAGCCTAAACTCAGTAATATCTTTTTTTTCTCGCCCCCACTTAAAGAGGAAACTTTTTTCTGAAAATCTTCTAAACCAAAATATTTAAGATAACTCTCATAAAGTTGGATGATATTCCATCCTTGCTGATGATCCATGGCCTCTAAAAGCGTTTTTTGTCTATTGACAAGCTTTTGAGTTTCCTGATGTGAGGAAGGTTTCTCAAGGCTGAGATTGATTGAATCTAGTTCGCGAGTAATTTCTTCTAGTTGTGGATAAAACCTAAAAATATAATTTTTAATATTGATCGTATCGTTTTCATGGAGTGGGATCTCTTGAGGTACAAGAAAAACAGAGAAACCCCCTTCAATATTTTTTGAGTCTTTTGTTTTATCAAAGGTAAAGGGAGGGCTAGATTGGTCAGGGTTCAGTTTCGAGGATAGAACGTTAAATAAACAACTTTTTCCTTTACCATTTGGGCCGATAAGACCAATTTTTTCTCCTTTATGAACAGTCAAGAAGGCATCTTTGAAGATAATTTTGGTTCCAAAGGAGAGATTTAAATTTTTTAATGTACAAAGAATATTCATTATATGTAAGAAACCGAATTGAATGTTGTTTTTATTGGACCCTTCTTTTTCAGGGTGAGTCATACTACTCTTGTTTTTCTTTAAAGTTAAGATGAAGATGACAAAAAAAGAGTTAGCTAAATAAAAATTATTTGGCTAAAGGAATTGGTTTTGCCTCAATATTTTTGTCCATTATGTAGGTCACCTGAAAGCTCTCTAGTTTTAAAAAACAAAAAAAGAGAGTTTTACCTCTGCAGTCAATGCTCTTTAACTTTTGTTCCAAGCTCATTCCACCTCAGTAAAATTGAGGAAAAAGATCGTTATACTAAACACAATAATTCGTCAGATGATCCAATTTATAAAGAATTTTTGATGACTTTAACGACTCCTCTTTTAAAAAAAGCAGTGAGTGGTGTTTCCTGGAAAGGTCTTGATTTTGGCTCGGGGTCTTCTGACACTTTGTCCCTTATTATGAGAGAAGAAGGTCATGAGTTTTATAGTTATGATCCCTTTTTTAAAAATGATACCTCTCTTTTAGAGACAAAGTATGATGTTATCACTTGCTCAGAGGCCATCGAGCATTTTTCTAACCCTAAACTAGAGTGGGAGAAATTATGGTCTCTTTTAAAGCCTAATGGAACCTTGGCAGTCATGACACAATTTCGATCCTTTGAAAAAAAATTTTCTGATTGGTGGTATATTAGAGACCTTACTCATGTGAGTTTTTTTTCTAAAGCGACTTTTGATTGGCTTGCTGATCGAGATCATTTAAAATCTTCACGATATGGAAATTCTGTAATCTTCTTTGAAAAAAGGAATTAAAACATGATTGATATTTTTGGAATACCAAATTGCGATAAAGTTAAAAAGACGTTGGAAATTCTCCAGGAAGGTAACGTTAATTACCTCTTTGTGGATTTTAAAAAGAAATCACCAACTAAGGAGCAAGTTTTAAGTTGGAAAAATCATTTGGATGATTGGCCTGTTAACAAAAGAGGGACTACTTTTAGAAAGTTTAAGGAAAAATTTTTAAAGGCCAGTGATAATGAAAAAGTCAGTTTAATAATAAAAAACTCATCAATTATTCCAAGACCGATTGTTGAAAAAAATGGAAAAATTTTAAAAATTGGTTTTGATGAGGAGTTTCTGAGGTCCCTTCAGTAATGGAGGGGAGGGAAATGTGCTGGATTTGCTACAAGCCAGCCAAGAGTTGTTTCTGCCATGATTTGAAGTCTTTTGATACGACAACTCGATTTGTTTTGTTGATGCACCCTAAAGAAGCCAAGAAAAATAAAACAGGAACGGGCCGAATAAGCCAAATATGTTTGAAAAATTCTGAAATCCTTGTAGGCGTGGACTTCACTGAAAGTCCACGGTTTAAAGAACTTATCAATGATGAACGCTTTTTTCCCTTTGTATTATATCCTGGAGAATCATCATACCGGGTAGATCACAAAGAGATTCCGACTGAATTTTCAGAGCAAATTAAAAGTGGAAAAAAGAGACCTCTGGTTTTTATCTTAGATGGTACTTGGCCTTGCGCTAAAAAGATGATGCTTGTGAACTCTAAATTGCATGGACTTCCAAGGTTATCCTTTTCATCTTCCCCTGATTTAAAGTCTCAATTTACTATCAAACATCAACCATCTCCAGTTTGTCTTTCAACTATTGAATCCATTTTTTACTTTCTAAAAGCATGGAGGAAAGGAGGATATCCAGAGTTATCTTCTGATAGTGATGATAAGGTGCTTCTTGATGGACTTGCAGGCATTGTAAATTTTCAGATAAAATGTGCCCTGGATCCTCATTTAAAAAGTTATAGAAAGGGGCGGTACAAGACTCAAGATGAAAAAAGAAACTCTATAAAATGGGATAAAAGAAAGCTTTTTTTTGAAAAGGAGAATTTTCAAAGCATATGAAACCAATTCATAAATATTTATTTCTTACTGCAGGTTTTATTTCAATGATCTTTGGATTTATTGGAATGTTTTTACCTATTTTGCCGACAACTCCCTTTATGATTTTAGCCGCTTTTTGTTTTTCAAAAAGTTCAGAAAAACTTCACAAATGGCTCTTAAGCAGGCCTCATATTGGGAAATTAATTACTGATTGGGAAAAGCATGGAGTGATTAGGATGAAAGCAAAAATCTATTCGACTATTGTTATCATCCCTTTGTTTAGCTACACTCTCATTTTTGTTAATGTAAATAATTGGATTAAGGCCTTACTTGTTTTAATTGCCTTATCTGTTCTTTCCTTTATTTGGAGCCGACCCTCAAAACCATTAGAATCTTCTTAAAGGTTAACTTCCTCTATAAGTTGTGTAACCGTGACCACTAATAAGAAGTGGAACGTGGTAATGCTCACTAGCTTTATCGACTAGAAAGCAAATGGACGCTTCAGGATAAAACCCTTTAATTTGATTTTCTGAATAATAATCTTGAAGAGAAAAGGTTATTTTGTAAGTTCCTTCCTTTAGCTCCCAACCATCCATAATAAGTTTCTGAACTCTACCATCGTCATTCGTTCTTCCTTCTCCGATGGTTTGCCATCCATTATCTTCTTTATTCTTATAATGGAGGTCTACTTTTATATTTTTTCCAGGTTTTCCAAGTGTTGTATTTAGAACGTGAGTTGTTATAGCTCCCATAAAAGTTTCTCCAATCTAATGTTTGTTATTTTATTTTGTTCATTCATCGCAATTTTTAGTTCATCTGACCGATTATTATGGAGTCTTTTTTTCAATATTTCCAACATTTCTTCAGCAGATTTTCCTGTGGCACAAACGATGAAAATAAAACCATATTTTTTTTCATAAACATCATTAAGCTCTTTAAGTTCTTTTAAAACTGACAGAGGGGTTTCTTTAATTCCTTTTTGCTCCCCTTGTGACCAACCTTTTGTTTGATTATATTTTTTTTGAAGACTTTCAAGGTCCCCAATCTTTGCATGACCTTTAAAGGCTTCAAGCCAGTCTTCGTTTGAAAGGTTAATCCATATATCTTCAGATTTTTTAACGATCTCTTTAAATGTTATAAAAGGTCTTTTTTTAATAAAACTGTCGGCCCATTTTTGACTTGAGCAACACTTAAAAACCTCTTTTATTGCTTCCGAATTTTCTAAGTCATTAAACTTCTTTATTTTGATTTCTTGTTGGTTATCTTTTAAAATTGGCTTTCCAAAAGGTCCAAAGGGCATAAGACCATTTTCATAGATGAGTTTTCCACCAAGAAATGTTTTTTCAATGACTCCATTAACTGTTCTTCCTTCATATGGAGTGATTTTATTTTTAAAGAGAATTTTTTCTTTAGTGATTGTAAATTGTTTATCTGGTCTCCAAACAACAATATCAGCATCCATTCCAGGCAGTAGATCTCCTTTTTGTTTATCTAAACCAATTAGTTTGGCTGGCTTTGAGCATAATAGACTGACTAAATCTGAGGGCGAAAGGCCTTGGTTTCTTCCTTCTGTCCAAACGAGGGGTAAGGAAAATTGAAGAGAAGAAATTCCTCCCCAAGCCTTTTCCAGATCTTCTTGTTCCATAAGTTTAAGGTTTGGTGTACAGGGTGAGTGATCCGAGACAATGAAGTCAACGATACCTTCCTTCACACCATTCCATAAAGCGTTCCTGTTATCTTCTTCTCTAATAGGAGGGCAACATTTAAAAAGTGTTTTTCCTGGAGGAATTTTTTCTGAAGCCAGGACAAGATAGTGGGGACATGTCTCCACTGTTAATAAAGGGTTTTTTTCTTTTTGCTCTTTTAAGTAAGGCAAGATGGCACTACTTGAAAGGTGAACTATATGGACCTTACACGAATGTTTTTCTGATAAGGATCCCATAAGAGTAATGGCATCATTTTCCCAATTTCTTGGTCGTGTTTTCAAAAATGATTCGTAATTTTTGTCTATT
>PAZA01000047.1 GCA_002715375.1 Halobacteriovoraceae bacterium | reverse complement strand
GGGAATAGAAAAAGGGCGCTGGTTCGATCCGAGTCGTTTCCATCAATTAAAATCTATTTATAATATTAAGCCATAAATAATACGAGCTTTTAATGGCTTTTTGCGACTTTAAGCTTGGACGAAATTGGTAAAAGTGCATTAATTATTTAAGTTAATACCTCTAAACTAAAACAGGCAGCTGTATTACAAATTTAGTCCCTTCATCTATTTTCGAACTTACTTTTATTTTCCCTTTAAGCTTATGAACTTCATCTCTCACAGCATCCATACCAACGCCACGGCCAGATACTTCTGTCACTTCTTCTTTGGTCGAAAGCCCTGGCATAAAAATCATATCCACTATATTTTCATTTTTAATATGAGATAGTTCTTCTTCAGATTTTAATCCTTTCTCTATGGCCTTTTCCTTTAACCTCTTTGGGTCTATCCCTCGCCCATCATCTTGGAGGATTATTTCTAAACCTTCACCATTTGATTTAAAATCAACTTTAATCTTGCCCTTTTGGGGTTTTGTCTTTTCTATTCGTTCATCTTCGGACTCAATACCGTGATCTACCATGTTCCTAAAAAGATGAATGGAACTATTTATGAAGTTTGAGTACTTGTTTGTATCAACTAAGATTTTGTCCCCTGATATCTCAACATTGATAGCTTTTCCCTGTCTTTCAGCTATTTCATCCACAAGGGGAATAAAGCGCTCAAATTTGGTTTTTAAGTCCGTTAAGAGGTATTCTTTTTTAACAAACTCTATGTATTGATTAATATCTTCAAAGCTTTGGGCTTTTTTAATAATTTCTGGTACCTGAACAGCATTTCCTTCTTCAACAAGAAACTTGTTAGCGGCTTCAACTATAAGCCTATTTTTTTTAACAAAGTCTTTAAGCTCTAAATCAAAGTCCTCTACGGAGGAGTCTATATTTTCGAAATCTTCTTTTGCAATAGCGGATTCTATCTCGTTGATAAGGTTCGCGAGGATTTTAAGGTTGAATTGACCAAAACGGGCCTTAAGTGTGTGGAATTTTCTAAAAAGTTCTCCCTTGTCACCATTTTCCTCAAATTTAAAATCATGAATAAGAGTTTGTGAATCAAAAATAAGATCAACAAACTCTAGAGGGTTTTGTAGGGACTTATTGATGAAGTCAACGTTTTGTTTATCTAACTCTAGTTTCTTTTCAAGGTTTATTTCATGAGTTTTATCAGTAGCAATACATATGACCTTATTAATATTCCTTTTGGAACCTTTAACGTAAATGGGTCTATAATCTAATTCAATATATCGATTATTTGATTCAAAAGATTGAGGACCTAGCCTTTTTAAGTCTTGAAAAGCCAAAGCTCCTTTGAATATATTCTGCATCCACTTATAAAATATCTCTTTTTTTTCCTTATCAAGTTTTAAAACTTCAGGGATACTTTTCCCAACAGGATCGATATGAAAAAAAATGTTGGTAATTTGGGTTGCCCCATCCTCTATAATGCCTTTTTCATTTATCACCATAAACCCTTGATCTAGATTTTCCACAAGACTTTTGATACTTTCAGTCTTTTCCTCTACTTCAAACTGAAGATTTTTAGCGTAATTTTTTTGAAGATTAATATTTTCTTCTTGGATTAAGTTAAATCTGTCTCCTAAACCCATCGAAAGAAGAATTAATTCAAGAGTATTACCAATAATAGAGGCTTGTCTTGTAAGAACGTTAGTAGGAATTAACCCACCTGCCATAGAAAACATAATAAAAATGCCTCCAAAGACAAATCCAAAAGCTGCAATAAAATAATAGGCTGGTCGATATTTATCTAAAGCTCGCATTAAACCCGTAAGAAAAATTATAACTAAAATATAAATTCCTGAAATTACATACAATCTTACTGTGAAGCTATAAGGCAGTATAATTGAAGATAAAATAACAGCAATAGCTATTATACTGTTAAGATTATTTAGGAATAGAAGCTTACCAGGTGTTTCTTTTAGTTTTAGATAATTGATGGAAAATAAGTTCACAGATAAATAGCTAAATCCAGCCATAAGGGATAATCCATTATTACTAACCCAAGGGAAATTGGGAAAAAGATACGCTTGAGCGTATCCTTGATAAATAGCGAGACATAGACCAAAAGAAATTACGTATGTGCAATAAAAGAAGTAGCTCCGACTTCTAGATGATAAGAAAATAAAGAAGTTGTATAGAAAAACTGATAAAATTAAACCAAAAAAAAGACCATATTTTAAGTTTTCATTTCCTTCATCTCTCAATTTCTTTTTTTCTGTTTTTAATTTTAGATTAAACCTGTTAACAGACCCGCTAATTTTTAAAAAGATAAGTAGATTTTTTTTTGGAGGTATAAGAAATGAAAATGACCTCATTTTAAAATCTCTGGTATTGAAAGAATATTGATCACCTGTTTTAATCTCTTTCCATTTTTCCTTGTTTTTAATAAAAAAAGTTATGTTATCCTGAAGGTAATAATTCTGAGATATAACGAAGCTTTCATTATTGTTTTTTCTATTTATTAATTTTAGTCTGGCCCAAAAAAAAGACTCTGAAAATCCAAAATTAGGTTCTTTTTCTTCACTTCTTTTAAATTTTTCAGCCCATTTAGGACTATTGACATCATTAATCGTTAGCTTTCCGGTAGGGTCTTCCAAAATATCTAGGTTAAGTCCGAGATCGTAATGATCTTTTCCTTCTTCCAAAATGACAGGTGGAGCCTCGGCTAAAGCCATGAAAGTTATAAAAAAATTGATTATAATGACTATAATAGTTCTCAAACCGAACTTACCTCAAAATTGGCATCTTTATTACAAATTTAGGTTCTTCATCAATTTTAGAGCTAATTAAAATTGTGCCAATTAGTCTAAAATAAAAAATAAAATAAGTTTATAAAAAGTTATATCTCTTTATCGGATCAATCTTCCATCCTTAACATCATTGCCAAGGCAAAATCTCTAGTTAATTAAAAATATTTTCTAACGGTAAAAAATTTTAAAGAGTAATAGATCTTTATACTTGCTTTTTTCTTTCTATGTAAAAATTGATATTTATTTAAGAATCAATGATATTTAACCGATAAATAAGTTTTTATTAGGCTAAAATAACTGGAGGAATCCTGGACAACAAAAAGAATAATCTTTTTTTGTACTCTCTCTTTTTGGCCTATATCCCTTACATTCTAGGTTATTTCTTCTCATTTCCGACAGGAAACTTTTTTAAATCGGGTAATATCGCATTTAAGTGGTTTATTCCCCCTATTATATTTCAGTCAATTTTAATTTTCATCATGTACAAAAAAATAATTTTAAAACTGAATACTTTTTTACACCTCCTAATTCATATAACCTACGCATCTGTTCTATTACAATTTGGAGTACCTCATAACTATGATTCAATTGCTTTTGCTTTTGTATTCACCTCCGTTGGTGCCATCATGTTGATCATGTTTAAGTTTAAAAGGTATGTAGTCCTTCATTTCTATATAGGTTTTTTAAATTTCCTTTTATTTTTTATTGCGGGTAAAAAATTAGGATACGATGAATACTCCTCTTTGATTACAATCGCGACTGTCTTAATCTTTTTTCCAATGCTTAACCTTTACCTTAATGGACTCAAAAATAATCTAACTAATAGAAAAGTAAAGGCCGAAAACTTGTCTAAACAAGTATCTAGTTTAGTTGAGAACCTTGAAGAAGGCTTTATGATTATTGGTGAAGATGGTCTTATTGAAGAAGGAGCCACTAAAATAACTGAGGAGTTCTTTGAAACCCAAACTAAGGGAAAGCATCTTGGGTCTGTCTTAAAATTGAATGAAAATGAAATGAATCTTTTTAATAAGTGGATTGAAAATATTTGGAAAGGAAACCTTAGTTTTAAGGATCTGGCTTCTTTAGGTCCTCAGGATTTTCGTACAAGTGATGGGAGGTATATAACCCTAGATTACAAGCCTATTTATCTGGAAGGAAAAAAGAAAAAAATAGATAAAGTTATTTGTATAGCAACTGATAAAACACAAGAGATGGGACTTGAGAAAGAGTTGGAGCTTGATAAAGAAAAGGTAAATTTCGTTAATAAACTGCTTCAAAATCCTGTGGATTTTGGTGATCTAATGAACGATACTTATGAACTGTTTGAAGTATATCCCGTTATAAAAGATATGGACGAAGGAGAACTTTTTAGAAAATTTCATACTCTTAAGGCCCGTTACGGACAATTTGGTTTGAGAGAAATTACTGTTTCTATAGATGAGGTGGAAAATTGTTTATCAAATGGAGGTATTGATAAACTCGACTCTAAAGTAAAAAATTTACAAGAAAAAATTGAAAGATTTGTTAAAAGGAATCATTTGGTTATTGAAGCCGCTCGAAAATTTATGATTGATAACGGTCAAGCAGTGCTCGTAAAAGATGTAATGAAAATGATTACATCCAGTAAAACACTGGAAAACCTTAAGTTTGATCTTTATAAAAATTATCTTCTTTCAGATATTAAAGAAAAATTTGAAAGATATAAATTCCTTGTGGATGAACTTGCTGAAAAACAAAACAAGTTTATCGATGTACTTTTTCTTGGTGATAAAGTTCTTGTAGAATATTCGAAGTTTTCCAATTTAGTCAATGTTTGTATTCATATCTTTAGAAACATGGTTGACCACGGTATTGAATCTGAAGATGAAAGAATCGAAAAAATAAAACCAGAAAGAGGAAAGATTAGCGTAAAGTTTAAAAATGAAGGGGATTATTTTTATATTGACTTTACTGATGATGGAAAGGGTATAGATCCTCAAAAAATTAAAGAGAAATTAATTGATAAGGGAATTAAAAAGGATAAAGAGTTAGAAGGGATAAATGACTCCAATTTAGTTGATATGATTTTTCTGCCAGGTCTTTCGACAAAAGAAGAAGTGACGGACCTTTCCGGAAGAGGGATTGGAATGGATGCGGTTAGAGAAGAAGTGGAGAGATTAGGAGGGAAAATTTCTGTAATTTCCAAGATTGATAAAGGAACAACTTTCACAATTAAATTACCTGTAATGTTTTAAAGATGAATTCATCTCATTATAACTTTTAAAAAACCAATAAAAATTCAATAAATTGGATTGATAACTTGAAATAAAATACCATTTAAGATGTTAAATAATGAAAAATAATTAGCTTTTATAGCTAAAGTAATTTCTTTCTCCATACAAAAACCGATAAATTAACAGGTAAATTAGGATAACATTAATATTTTAGGTTTAGTTTTGAGCTTTTTTAAGGAAAATAAGTTAAATATAATAAATTCTACTGCAGGTATGATTGCTTGGGTTTTCATTTCTTTGTCTAATTTTTGTTTTTCAGTTATATTTGAAACGGATTTTACTTTTTCACCCATTAAGTTTTTATTGATTCCATTTATTATTCTTTTCTCTGGTTTTTTGGCAATTAAATATAAAATTTTTAAGAAAATTATTTCGGAAAAAAA
The DNA here is from genome assembly GCA_002715375.1 of Halobacteriovoraceae bacterium. Lineage (GTDB taxonomy): Bacteria > Bdellovibrionota > Bacteriovoracia > Bacteriovoracales > Bacteriovoracaceae > UBA7317. The sequence goes on along the minus strand of PAZA01000047.1, from coordinate 24,816 downwards.
ATTGAAAATGTTCACCCATATAGTTTTCACCAGCATTAATGGATTATACGGAACTTATGTTTGTATTACTCAGCCTGAATCCTACAATGGCTTTTCCGTTTTGTTTACTTATACGATCGGACTTGTTTATTGGAATGGTGTTTTGGGATTCAAAGGTACAATATTGAATTCGATTTTGTTTTTTCTAGTTTTTTACGTTTTTATGAAAATTTTAAATATAAATTTTGGAAAAGATGAGATGATTTTAATTTATTTTTTTGGATTTTCTGGTTTGATCTTTGGATTTTTAAATGAAAATACAATTATAAAAAATAAAAACCTTGCCAAGAGAAATGAAAGTATAAAAGGCCTTCTTGAAAATCTAGGTCAAGGTTTTATGATAATCGATAAAAAGGGAATTATCCAAAAGGGAGCCACTCAAATAACGCGGGTTTTTTTTTAATGATAACCCTGAAGGCAAAAACCTGGCAGAAGTTCTTAATTTAGGTAAAGAAAAAGAAGAATTAATAAATCGATGGTTAAAAAACATATGGAGAGGTTTTTTAAGCTTTAAAGATTTAAAAAATCTTGGCCCTAAAATGCATATAAACAAAGAAAGCCGATATATAGATTTAGATTATAAACCAATTTATGCTAAAGGTTCGAAAGATAAAGTGGATAAAGTTATTTGTATAGCAACTGATATAACTCAAAAGGTAGCACTAGAAAAACAGTTAGAATTAGATAAACAAAATGTTTATTTCATAAAATCGTGCCTCCAAAGCCCTGTTGAATTTGTGGACTTAATGGATGATACCAATGATCTTTTAGAAGTCTATCCAAAGATAAAAAATGATAATCATGCCGAACTTTTTAGAAAATTTCATACACTTAAGGCTCGTTATGGTCAGTTTTGGATTAAAGAACTTTCCAACGCCATAAATGAAATAGAAACAGAAATATCCAAAGGAAATCTTGATAAATTGGATTTTAAGATTAATGACTTTGAGAGAGAGCTCCATGAATTTGTTAAAAAGAATCGTCTTATTATAGAAGCTGCGAATAAATTCATGATTGATGAAGGAAAAGCTATTCAGGTATCCGATATTTTAGATAATCAAGAGAAGTTTTCTGATCTTGAAACTTTTTTTAAATATTTAAAAGAAAATTTTATTCATTCTGATATTAAAGAAAAGTTTAAAAGGTATGTGTCATTAGTTGATGACATTGCTAACAAACAAAACAAAATTATCAATATGAAAATAGAAGGTGATGAGGTTAGAGTTAATACTAGTAGATATAATCATTTCATCAATGCCTCCATTCATCTTTTTAGGAATATGATCGATCATGGAATAGAAACTGAATATGCAAGAATAGAAAAGGCAAAAAGTAGAAAAGGAAATATTAAATTAGAATTTAAAAATATTTCAAATTACTTTTTAATCGAAATAACAGACGATGGAGCAGGCATTGATCCAAAAAAAATAAAAGTTAAAGCCATTGAAAAAGGTTTTAAATCAGAATATGAACTGGGAAAGCTTAATGCATCAGAAGTCATTGATTTGATCTTTCTTCCAGGCTTATCAGTTAAGGATGAAGTTACGGAGGTTTCTGGAAGAGGTGTGGGGATGTCTGCCGTAAGGACAGAAATTGAAAGACTTGGTGGAACCATTTCGGTAAGTTCTGAAATAGATGTTGGAACTAAATTTACAATCAAGTTACCTTTATTGAAGTAAGTAACTTAATAGTTTAATTTTTTTTAATGGATTATAGTTGTTTCCTTCATCAATATTTTATTTTATAAATAAAAAAAGACGAAGATTAATTTTTGAAAAAAATAAAAAATAAGAATATTAAAAGAGTTTAAATTATTTTTTTAATCAAGTACCTTTTTTATAAAATCAGCAATGCTTAACCAATACCTCGGATTATTATAAATTCCCATATGGTTTCCATTATTAAAAACAACGGAGTCAAGAAACTCAACATTTGTGAAATTATTTCTTTGCTCATCACCAATTCTTAAGGGAATCATTTCATCCACCCTTGCATGGAGGGATAGGGCTGGAGCTTTTACATAAGGCGCCCAGTTCTGGGCCATAAAAGTATTTTTTGTAACAAAACGACCTCCCCATTTAAAAAGGTGATCAGCCACATCTTTCATGCTTGTATAGGGAGCATGTAAAATGATTCCATCAAGAGGTCTTTTCCAGGCCAAATAGGTAACGACACCAGTTCCTAGAGAGGTTCCGTGAGCAAAAACAGGAAGGTTTTTGGTATTCATATTAGATTGAATGAAGTCATATACTTTAAGAGCATTCTTTAAGGCCCTTCTTTGAGTTGGTTTTCGTTCACCTTTTCCAAAACCTGGATATTCGACAAAAATATAATTTGCAGCAATTCCTTGAAGTCTTTCAGCTAAGGGAATTCTTCCACAAGCAGAACCTGCATTACCATGAAAGTGTATTATAATGGCTTTCGCTCCTATTTTATTTTTGTAATAAAATCGTATTTTTTCTGAACTCCTGGGGATCCTCTCATTTATGATTAAGTGACCTCGTTTAGTGGCCTCTTGGCATTTATTGAAAACCGCTTTCTTGTCAGGTTGAAAAATGTATCTGTCCCCGATTCCAGCTAGACTAAAATTATAAAAAAATAAAGCCAGAAAAAATATTATCTTTTTAAAACCATCCAATTTTTTCCCTTTAGTTATCTTTTAAAGCTAAAATATTTTTTAATTTTTTAATAATTAAAAACAGAACATTAAAAATTATTGAATTTGATTTATAAGACTTTAAACTTAATTTAATATTGAGGCAAGTATACGATTTTATTTTTTTTGATTGTTTCCAAAAAATGTATCGATATATTGGAGGGCCTTATTCCTTACTCTGTCTTTTTCCATCAAAATTTCATGTTTTGACTTTTTTATCTGAATGAGTTGACAATTTGTAGCCATCCTTTCACAAAAGAATTTTTGAGGTTTTGATTTTACTAATATATCGCCATCGGCTTGTAAAAAAAGAAATGGGGTTTGAATTTTTTCTTTGTAATTTTTGAAAAGGTGTCGGGTTTTATAAACTTCATGAGCCCATTTAACTGTTGGCCCATTAAACCAGATATCACCGGATCGTCTAACAAGTCTTTGAGTTTGTTTCCATCTGATTTTATTAGACGTTAGTGGATTTAAAAAAAATCTTTTATAAGCATTAAACTTTGCCTTCCCTGGGGCATATTGGAGGCATAGTTTTTTTGATTTACAAAGTTCTTTAGCAAACCACTTTCCAAAACCATAGGGAATAGGCATCGTATTCATTTTTATAAGTGGTGCAGAAAAGGCAGCTGCGTTGAAAATATTATGCCTTTTCCTATCTTCCATAAGATAAAGCATTGTTATGGCGCCACCTGTAGAGTGGGTAAGCAAGAAAAGATTTTTATTTTTATCTTTAAGAACAACCTTTTTCATAAATGAATTGAAGTCTTTTATATAGTAAGAAAAAGAATCAACGTATCCCTTCTTAGGATCTTTAATGAGCCTTTCTGAATAGCCTTGTCCTCTATGATCTAAGGTGTAAATTGGAGAATAGCCCATCTTAAGGAGGTCATAATAAAGTTCATTATATTTTATGAAAGGCTCTCCTTGACCTGAAGCAAATACCAAAGCGCCTTTTCTCCCAGCCCCTTCAATTTTAAAGTAATTGATTCTAATGCCTTTCACTCCTTTGAATTGTCCTGACCTTCCATTCTTTTTCATAAAGGATGATAGCTCTTTATCCCATTTTAAATTAATTTTATTCTCAGAAATAGCTTTCAATTCGCTAATTAATGAAAGTGAAAGTAAAAAAAATAATGTTATAATCTTCATTAAAAAAATCCTATTTAACTATATATAGTTCTTTTTTTTGATTATACATTCTTAATTATTTTATTTAATTTATAATTTTTAAAATATGGATTATCAAAAAAAATAAAAAAATAAAGATCGTTTATTTATTTAAAGGTTTATTAATTTCCTATAAAACCGATTAGTTTCCTATGGTTTTTAAATTAATTTTTTATCTTTATTTAATTTTAGGTACGTTGTTTCATGCGCACTCCAAAAGCCTTTCATTAAAGAATGATGTTTTGAATTATTCTTTGAAAAAACATTTGGAAGTATTAACCATTGAAAAATTGAAAAGAATAGATAATAAAGAAAACGCCTTTGATTTTGTCGAATCTGAATCTTCTAAAAAAAATAACTATATTTGGTATAGACTAAATATTGATAAAGAACTTTATAATAAAAAATACAAATTTATTATTTTTGATAATAGAAGCAAAAAAAGAATAGCCGTTTATTATCAAGATAAAAGTAAATGGTTAAAAAACTCATTGGAACCTTTTTTAATAAGTCTAAAAGAAAACTCTTCCTTTTATTTTAAACTAAAAAAAAATTCAAGCTCAACAATTGATTTAACTCTTGAGGATAATAAATATTTTTTAGAGCGAAAGGAAAAAGAAAAAAACTTTTCAATCTTTCTTCTCAGTTTTTTGATTTCGCTATTTGTTTTTAAAGTTGGTTTCATATGCTTTGTTCAGAAGAAAAGAAAATTTTATTTCTCTTTAGGTTATCTTTTTTCTTTAATACTTTATTTCATTTTTAATGATTATTTTTTAATTAATTTTACTCATGCCGAAAATAAACTTTTTTTTCAAAAAAACCATAGCCTCCTTCTTAGTCTAGTTATGATTTTTAATTTTGTCTTTTGTTTTGAATACTTAAAACTTAAAAAAGAAAATAACTATTTTAAAACAATATGCAGTATATTCATAGTTATTATTTTATTAAGTGTTTTATCCGTCTTTTTTGAAGATCGCTCTAAAGAACTATCTATTTATTTTTATATTTTTATTAATTTATTCTTGATTTTTATTGGGATGTTCAGATTTGATAAAAAGTCTATCACTACTAAAATTTTCTTCGTTTCACTTTTTATAACCTTTTTAGGCTCATCATTAACTTTATTAAGAATGTTAGGTTATTTAAATCCAGATTTAATTTTTGAGAATTCAATTTTTATTGCCCAGTTTTGGAGTTCTTTAACTGTTACTTCGATTTTAATCTTTGAATTAATTGAGGGGTTTAAAAAGGAAAATACGCTTAAGATTGATTTGATTGAGTCCAAATTAATTATTGAAAAAGACAATATTGATAAATTAAACATTCAATTAAAAAATGAACACAATGATAAAAAGTCTTTAAAGAATGATTTATTTGACAAAATATCTGAAATTGATTCAATTTTAGAAATATCAGAAAAAGCATTCTTATGTATTGGTAACGATGGAAAGATTTGTCAGCCTATATCAAGTGGTTGCGAAAATATTTTGGGAAAAAAAGTCGAAGGTGAAAAGGCCAGTAATATTATTTTTCCTAATTTAACTCCAGGGATGAAAGAATTTGAAGAATTAAAAAATAATTTAAGTAAAGTCTTTGGAGCCGATAGAACATTTTTTAATGCTGTCCAAATTAGATTCCCAAGAAAATCGCTTATTTCAAAAGGTCAAGAATCAAAAAAATTAGTTTTAAAAATATCTTATGAACCCATTATGGATAAGTATGATAATGTTTCTAAACTTTTATGTTCAATTGAGGATAAGACAACGGAATCTGATGAGTTATTTACAATTAAATCAGAGAGTTTAAGGTATTCCTTTCTATCGGACATATTTAATATGTCAAATGATTTACGTAAAGATATAGCGATCAAACTAGAAGTTCCGATTAAGCATCTTTACGAGCTTATTAACTATTTGTCAAATTCCTCCATAGAAGGTGAAAACCCTCTTATTGTATCAAGGACAGTAAAGTATCTATTAGGTCATTTTAAAAAAGAATTCGCGGCTGAATCATTAGAAAAACATGTTGATTGGTATAATAAAAATATTGATCTTCAAATTGAATTTTTTGAAAAGTTTGGAGAAGACAATGGTTATGTTTCTATCAATTCTGTTGTAGGGGTTTATGATTTAGTTGTAAATCTTTTAGCTGATATGCTTCAATTCTGTGAAGAATTGGAGCGTTTTAATGTTGGAATTAATATAAGCGATAATATTGGACAAGAAATTGATGAGACTTTAGAAATTCTCAGTTCTCAATTTTCAAACTTAATGGAATATACCCTTCTTATTAGAAATACTGATGTTGATAAAGTTACAAATAATGATCTCAAAAAGGCAGTCGTTAATATTAAAAAACTCAGTAAAAAGAACTTTGAAACAAATATTCCCTTGATTTATCAAAAGGCCAAAAAACTCTCACTTTTATATTTTGTTCAAGGTGAGCATTTTAAATTTAGTGCTTTTGAGGACTTTGCAGAGTCAGTAAAATTGCTTCCAAAACCTGATCTTATTAGTGCTTCCGATTTAAGGTATAATTTATTTGCGCCTTACTTGGAAACTTTAAAGTTAAAAGATGAATTTATGTAAAAACTCAATAAAGATTTAATTCCAAAAAAATATGGTATGCGTTATGATCATCTTTCAATTTAAACTAATCAACCTCTCTACTTAATCAAAAAGTGACTTTAAAAATTTTTTAGGTTATTTCTTTTTAAAAATAATTTACTAAAATTTTACCAAAAATATGGAGATCTTAAATGTGTATTTCTTCTATTAGACTCTTTTTTTTCACTTTTGTTCTTTATTTTTCTAATAGTTCATATTCAATGATTAAACATTTTCCCTTAGATAAATATGACTATAAGGAAGGTCAAGATATTGGTATTAAGAAATACAAAACTAAGTCACTCCATGGTACAAACAAAATTGTACTTACTTTTGATGATGGACCTAATCTTAAAGAAACCCCAAAAATACTAGATTTACTTAAAAAATTTAAAGTTAAGGCTTCTTTTTTTATCAATACTATTAACCTGACTCCAGAAAAAATCCAAGTTGTTTATAGGATATTAGATGAAGGTCATATTTTAGCAAGCCACGATTTTAATCATCGCGATAATAATCAGGAAAGTGAAGAAGTTTTTAAAAATGACCTTGCCCGTTCCGTTCTAGATATTTCCAGATTAAAAGATGATTTTGGAGTTGTTAATAAGGGAATGTATTTCAGGTTTCCTTTTGGTTATTATGGTCTGAGTTCTGGATATCATCATATGAATGCCATAAGAGAAGTTTCCCAAGAGATTTATGGTGAAAATTGCATAAATTTTGTCTTTTGGGATATAGATACCAAAGATTGGGGGCCTGGGATGAGTTCCCTTGAAATAGCTGAAAACGTTAAATCTCATATGTTGGGTGGGAGCGCAACTACAGTAATTAGAAAAAATAACCGCTGGATAAAAAAAACAATAACTATTAAGAAACCACTGGGTGGAGGGGTTGTCCTTTTACATGATCGAAAAATTGAAACATCAAAGGCTACAGAAATGATTCTAAAAATGGCTAACAACTATAATTGGGAAATAGTTCCACTTAGTGACGTTAAAGAGTTCAGCTTTTTTAATAAAACATGTTCTATGAAATAAGGTGATGAATTTAAAAGATCAAAAAAATGGGGAAGAGCTTTTTAAACTTTCCCCATTTAATTTTACTATTGAAAAATAATCTTATTTTTGGATTGATTTATTTATTTTCTTGCTAAATTTATTACCATGCTCATCTAATCCATTTATAACAAAATGCTTTAGGCTATACGGAACACCAAAAAATGTTTTTAATTCTCCATAAAGTGTATTAATTCTAATTATTCCATATTCACTTGTGTCAGCTTCGACATAGGCATTACAAGAACCATCTTCTAACATTTCCGACCTTGCAATTAGTCCACTTTTTAAGAAGTCTCCAACTTTTTCTATTGCATAGTTGGAAAAAACAACTTTGTCTTCAGTCTTTTGGGAAAAATTACTTTTAACATAGCTTGCTTCAGGCCATACAGGAGCATGTTTTTTTGGATCATTTCCTAAAATCCAATAAATATCTAAAGGGTTAGATAAATCAAATTGGCATTGGTCATTTAAATTTGCATCAAAATGAAGAATGTTGTTAGGGTTAAAGTTTTTCTTTGCAAGAAAGAGTTTGTGACTTTTAGAAAAGCCGCTAATTGAAAAAGATAAAGCTAAGACAAAAATCAAAAATTTCATTTAGTAATCTCCTTAATGATTTAAACACTTTAAATAAAATTTATTTAAAAGGATAAAGTTAATTTATTTTGGTTTTCATGGTTGTTTTAAGGCTTTATAGATTAGGTTTAACCTTTGATCTATACAAAATTGGGCGATGTGTAAAAACGAAAGGGTATAATAGGTCTTAGAGAATTATTAATTCAACAATTTAATGGAGTCAAAGTTCATAGATCCGATAGGTAAATGAGTTGTTAAATTAAAACTTTTCAAAAACGGAAACTAGCTATGGTTTTACTTCCTTTATACTCTGAATCCCAAAAAAGAATTCATACTATTGTTATTATGGGTGCCATTGTTGGCATGACAATTACTGGCTTGGCTATAAGTTATCTTAAAGGTTCTGGTACAGGGATCTTTTCATTGGCACCTGCTATTCAACAACAGTTAATAAGCTTTACCTTTTTATTTTTAGGTTTTTACTTCACATCATCCTACCTTTTTTTTCAATTTCTTGTTGTAGAAAAAGATAAAAAAGAATTTTCAATTGGAAGAAAAATATTTGGTAAGGTTATTAGGGTGAAAACTTATAAAATTAATGAGGCAAAAGAAGTTAAAATGTATGACACATCTATTAAATCTGTCTTTTCAATATTTCTAAAATTACAAAGTTCCGAAATCCTTTTGATGAAAGGTGATAAAGATTTTGTTTTAGAGTTATGTGAAAAGATTAGTTCAGAATTAGGTGCCAAATTTAAGAAAAGTAAATAATCCTTAAACAATTCTAATTAAATAAACTAAATTGAGTTTTTCTGCTATTTAAAAATTTTTGATTAAAATAAGTCAAAAAGGTAATCCAACTATTTAAGTTCGTTTTTTAATGTCGACAAGGATGCAAGGTTTTAAATTTTAATTTATTAAAAAGGTTTTTTTATGAAGAGTTTTTTAATTAATACTTTGTTTTTATTTTTTTTGGCCAGCTTTGTAAATTGCCAAGGATCCCGACATCTCATAAGAGAATATGAAAATAATAAGAGCGATATTTCTGTTTATAAAAAAAGAAATGATAATAAATCCTACTAACTCCTAATAGCTAAGAGATAGTGTCTTAAAATTTATTTTCGACCTATCTATTTATCAAAGATCATAAAAAGAGATTAAATTAATATTTTCTTTTAAATAATTAAATTTAAAAGAAAAAAAGAATAAGTTTTAGAGTTAATATATAAAGAAAATTTTTATGCTTTTTTTCTAATGGTTAAAATGTCTAAAGGTGTATTAAATGAAACTTCCCCAAATATATTGTGATATGGATGGTGTTTTAGCTGATTTAGAAAAATTTTGCATGGATCATCTTAATGAACCCATTAATAGAACTAACTGGATTAATTTACCTGAAGATGTCTTTTTTCAACTTCCACTTATGAAAGATGCAAAAATCCTATGGTCTTATATTGTTAAATTTGATCCATTTATTTTAACGGCCTTACCTAAACATGATGAAGAAAGATCAAAAAGAGCAAAAAAAGATAAGATATTGTGGATGAAAGAAAAGTTTAATTTTCCTGAAGAAAAAATGTATTGCGTCTTTAGGCATGAGAAACAAAACTTTTCTCTTTCTAAAAAAAATGGAATGGCGAACCTTCTGATAGATGATTATATAGTAAACATCGAAGAGTTTAAAAAAAAGGGTGGTATAGCAATACATCATAAAAATTCTTTAGAAACAATTCAGCACTTAAAAAAGATAGGATTTCCTTAAAAAATTTTTTAATATTAAATTTGATAATACTATTTAAGCCTTAAAAACCTGTATTTATCAAAAAGGAAAAAAAATGAATCGAATGTCTAAAATGATTCAAATGATCGATAAAATACCAGTTGGCAAAACTTTTTTTAGATCAAAAGTTTTGGGCAATGTCGTGCCTTTTACTGGTAATAGTTCGTTAAAATTCGAAAAGATTGAACCTGAAGAAGTGATTATTTCATTAAATAATAACCGCTCAGTCCAAAATCATATCAAGCAGGTTCATGCTTGTGCCATGGCCTTAGTTATTGAGACGGCCACAGGTTTCGTTGTTGGAATGAATGTTCCTGATGATAAAATTCTTCTCATCAAAGAAATGAATCTTAAGTATGTGAAAAGATCTTTAGGAAAAGTAAAGGCCACTGCTTCTTTAACCCAGGCTCAAATTGAAGAGATTAAAAGTGAGCCCAAGGGTGATATCACTGTTCCTGTAACTTTAACAGATGATGAAGGAAAGGAACCAGTCAAAGCTGAGGTCATTTGGGCCTGGCGTGAGAAGAAAACAGATAAATAGAAGGTTAAGGGTTCATCCCAGGAGGCGGAGAATATTTACCTCTTTTTTCCTTTATTCTCTTTTCAATCTTTAATTCCTTTAACTCTTCTCTCAAGAGTCTTATTTCTTCAATAATTTCTTCTTTATCATTCTGACGAGTTTTATTTTCGGTTTCTCCTGAATCTGAGTCCATAGCATTAACCATTACTGCAACCATCAAATTTAAAAAGGTAAACGTTGTTACAAGGATAAATGGTATGAAGAACGCCCATGCCAAGGGGTGTTTTTCCATAATTGGTCGTACAATACCCATCGACCAACTTTCTAAAGTCATAATTTGAAAAAGGGAATATAGGCTTTTCCCTATATTTCCAAACCACTCAGGGAAGTTCGCACTGAATAGCCTCGTTGATATAACAGCACCAACATAAAAGAGAAGGCAAACGATTCCTGTGATGGCACCTAAACCAGGAATTGAAGAGAGAAGGCTTGAAACAACTTTTTTGAGGGTAGGAATTATAGATATCATTCTTAGTGCTCTCAAGGCCCTAAGTGCTCTGAGGATTGAAATTGAGCCAGCCGAAGGAAAAGCAGAAGAGCCTACAATCAAAAAATCAAAGATATTCCATGGATCTTTAAAAAACCTGTGTTTATAAATAATTATTTTTAATATTATCTCTATTGAAAAAAATATCATGAAGAGTCTATCTAAAAAATGAAGTGTGTGTCCGTGGTTGGCCATGATCTCTTGCGATGTTTCTAGTCCAAGTGTGATTGAGTTTAAAAAAATGACCGTTAAGACAAAGGTTTCAAATTGCGGTCTTTCGACTATTTTTTTTAAAGAATTCATATCATTTTCCTTTTTTGTTCAACCCACTTGAACATTAAATATAGAGAATTGTCTAATCTCTTTTGTTTAAGTTGAAAATAATAAAAGTTTATAAGTTCTTATTTTGATTGAATTTTATAATTCTTTTTAGCTATGACGCTTTGCGTGTTAATTTAATATAGTGAAAATATTTTCTTGAAACCTATTTAGGGGGAATTTGTGAAAAATTTCTTTGTTTTATTTTCCTTAACCTCTCTTTTTTTATTAGCGATAACTCCAGGGCCTTTAGAGGCAGGCTATAAAAATAGGTTTCGGACTTTAATGGGCCTATCCAAAAAACATAAGGCCAAATTTCATAGAAATATTGTTTATCCCACCCCTATTTCCTTTAAGCAAAATGGAAATTTTAAAGTTGAAATACAAGTTGTTAAGCCAAAAACCATGCATAAACTTAAAGCGGCTCTTCCTTTTCCTACAAGTTTTTCAGGAGATGCTGTCGGCGATTTGAAAGAGCCATCTTTAAAGACATCGTGGTCTATGGGAGGGGATGCTAATAATATTATCGTTAGTAAGGATAAAGGAGATCCAGCTAAAAACCTGGAAGAAGCAAGCAGTACGGCCGGTTATCTTGTGATTCAGCAAAAAACACTTAAACTTCAGTTAGGAATAGGAACAGGCTGGGCCTTTGCTGGTTGGGCTGGTGCCGGAGTGAGTTTAGGTCTTGATTTAAGTGGAGCTGTAAAAACAGTTTCAAAGAGGAATGTCAGAACAAGAAGTGAAGCTGAACGCTTAAAACTTTTTAGGTTTATTCCAGTAAATAATGATGGGTTTAGAAAATGGGCCGAGGGAGATGAGCTTCATTTTGCGACAACAGGGGCGATTGGTTTTTCGGCAGGAGCAGGAACAGTTTTCCTTAAAGTAGGAAAAAATTATAGAACGTTTGGAACTTTTGGAATTAGTGTAAAAAAGCTAAAAGATGGTCTTGTTTCTCTTGATGTTAGTAGCATTAAAATAAAAGAGGCTTCTACCACGGCAGGCTCTATTTTATCAGGCGCGAATCTTGTTAAGGTTAACAAAAAGGGAATCCAGTTCTCTTTTACTTTTGATTTAAAAAATAAGGACGCTTTAAATGCTTATAAAAAGATGATTGCAGGAAATATTCTTTATGCCCAAGCTTTAGTTTTAAAGAAAAAAGTAGGAATTAAAACCACAGATAAAGTTCAACTTACAAAAAAAGCGAAGGCTAAGACAAAAGGATCAGTTTTTAGGGGGGCTTTTAGAGTTCCCTTTCTATTTACGTGGGGTTTTAATGTCGGAAAGTCTTTTACAAAAAGTGAAGTTGATATGTATGACCCTAATATTATCGTTGAAAGCCACATAGGATTGTGGAACAAAGGCTATGTGACAGAAGGGATTTTAAGCCGGCATATAAAAAGAACGACAGCGTTTTCAGGAAACTTTCAAAAAATAACAGAAGTTAGGTTAGATGATGACAGACATGTAGATCTTTTTACTGGATCTTTTGCAGTTCACTATCAAAATGACAAAGTTTCAGGTGATAAGCTTCAAAAGGAGCTCAGACGATTGAGACGAAAGTATGGGTTTGAGAAAACTTTTAAAATGAAGTCAGATATAAAAAACCTTGGCTTTGCTATGCTTAAGTTTTCAGGGGTTATTTCTAACGTTGCTACTTTTGAATTGATGAAAGAGTCAACGGAAAAATCATCTTCTCAATTTCAGGCCATGGCCCTTAAAAGACTAGAACATTTTTTCAAAAACCATTCAAATCCCAAATCAGTTTGTAAGCTTATGCATATTAGAGGTTGTAAAAAGCATAAAATAAGTCAAACGAAGCAGGCCATGTTAGACGTTCATAGAAAGCTTCAGGATATGATTGAAGCTTACAATAAATACGACACAAAAAGGTTTGTTAAGAAGTACGCAACGATGGGAAGTAATATGATGGTGAATCGTTTTACTTTTAATACGTGCCTTGAGCTTATGAATTTACAAGGGGTGACTGCTGAACCTTATAAAATGACCTTTTTACTTAAAGGAACGAATATTAAAACGGTTAAGGTTGAGTTAGATGATCCTAGTCCTCTAATCAAAAAGGGCGAAACGGTAGATTAGAAAGGGCTTAATCTAGCTTTTTAACACTGATTCTATAGTAACCATCCTCTCCTACGACGGTAGTTTCAACGACAGGCTTGAAGCTCTTCCCGTCCTCTTGTTTATCAAAGAGGAGCTCCATAAGTGACATTTGAAAGAAGTTACTTAAACTGGCCAAATGGTGGATTGTTCTGGCATCAGGTGCTGAACCATTGCACCAGTTATGCAGTGTTCCCTTGTTGATATCGCACTTATCAGCTAGTTTTGAGAGACTCATGTTTCTTGACTCAATTTCTCTTGAAATCACTTCTCTAAGTCTAAATTTTATCTCTGAAGTCTCCATGACCTATCCTTAAGGTGAACATTGATAACTTAATGATTGCAATAAGTTATGAGTATTCGCAATAAATTTAGTTTGTTAGAAACATAATTCTTCATACAGTGAACAAAAATTAAATTAAATCTATTTATAGTACGTTACTAAATTAAATGTTTTTCTCACTGAGTAAATAAATTTTCCATTATTGGTTAACATTTTCCAAAAGCGGACATAAATTAAGGCAAAAAGAATCCTAAATAACCAAAATTATTGTGTTTTTTTTACTTGGCTTAATGTTGCAAAAAAAAAAAGCTTTTTTTTAAGTGTTAGGAATCAGAGGATTTTGACACTAGATTTCAAGCAAGACTCGCCTTTTTTTGTTGGTACTGGTTAGGAGCTAAGTTGCTAATATTCATAGAAAAATAATAGTGGAAGGAATTCAGAAAATATTTAGAATGGGCAACCTTCCTTAAACCCTTGAAACCTTAAGATTACCTAAATTTCGCTTAGTTTGATGCTGTGCTTCTGGTAGAATGTTAATAAATCTTAATGCTGGGCAATGCGCTGACAGGTAGCAAAGCAAAAGCTAACTTGACTTAATACGGCAAGGTTTGTGATGGGTGACGACGGGTTTTTAACTGATAAGTTGAAAAAGAAAAATCAAAACGATGTTTCAAAGCCTGAGGCTGGAGAAGATTTCTCTGAAATGGAATTACCTGAGCTTAAGCTAGGTGAAGTTTTAAAATCAGAAATGAAGAAAAAGAATCTTACCATTTCTCAGTTATCAAAACAGTGTGGCATTAGTAGAACGACGATTCATAATTGGATTCAAGGGATAGGGCCTTCAGCAAACAATATACCTTCTCTTATGAAGCTTTGTTTGTACTTTGAAATGTCTCTAGAATACCTCCTTTTCAGTTTAGAGTTTTCCACTTCTTTTTCCAAAGAGAAGAGTTCTGGATCTGACTCTAAGGTTTATGAAGGTACTTTTGAAGACAAGGGTGAATCTTACTCTGTTGTTATTAACCGACTGGATAATTTAGAAGAAAAAGAGGGCGAAGAGGATTAAGTTATTTTTAAAGTTACAAATACTCATTAATCCAGTTACGTAAATCTTCAATTTCATCAAAATCTATTTCATGACCTATAGGGTAGGATTTATGGATAGGTTTAAAACCTCTTTCTCCAAGCTCTAAGCATCCTTTTTCAACTTCACTGTAAGGGATGAGGTCATCGTATAGACCGTGAGTAACAAAAAGGGGCGTTTCAACTTGGTTTTTGTTTGGAGATAAGCCCTCTTTAATTGGATACATTTTTGGACTAAGGGCCACAACTCCCCCGAGTTTTTCTTTTCTTCTGTAGAGGTGCTCTAAAGACATGCAACCTCCTTGGGAGAAACCTAAGACAAAAATATCCTCATTTTCAAAACCTTGTTTTAAGAGTTCTTCCATTAAGTTTTCTAACTTCTCTAAAGAGTTTATAAGGCTTTGCTGAGGTGGCTCTGGTGGTGGTTCATACCAAGCATAACCACCATAATAATCAATTGGTCCATTGATTATTAGGTATTGGAGTCCTGAAACATTGAGTTCTTTACAAAAGTCAACGTACGAAGTTTTTGAATCTCCAAGTCCATGCATAACAACCATAATTTTTTGTGCACTTGTTTGCCCAAAATTAACTGCTGGTAGATAGGTGTAGTCAAAGTGTTGAGTCTTTATTTCCATGTTGCCTTATCTTTTTAGTAGAGTGTCTAGAAATTATTTAATAGAATTTAAAGCTTTTTTTGAACGTTGACTTTACATGTGGTGTTATAAACAAATATGAAGTATATACCTATTGAAAAGATGAGAGGCGGTTTCAATCATGAATGAAAACAAAGAGAGTGAAGACCTTAAAACTAACTTAATGAAATACCCTGTTGAAAGGGGTGGAATAGGCTTTTCTGTGACTAAAAAAGAAGTCATTAAAAGCCGAGGTCTTAAGGCCATGGAGCAGCAGGTAGATATGCAAATGGCCAAAATTAAGGAGCAAATAGAGCTTTTGGCCAAGCAGGTCGAGGAGCTTCAAAAGAGGAAGGAATTGTCTTTCCAAATTTATCAGGCAGACAATAGCTTTGAGCCCTTGGTAGGAAAAGCCTATTACCTCTACAAAAAAGGTGATGAAAGCCGCTTTTTGTCCATGATTGCTCCTGGGGAGTGGGGCAAAAGAGAAAACGATAATGTGTTTCTTGCTAAAGTAGAACTGCTTGCTGATAGAACATGGAACATTGTGGACTAAAAAAAGCATCTAGACAGTTGAGCCCATTAGAGTTATCTTGCCCTCTCAGTCGGAACGTAGCGCAGGGGTAGCGCACTATTCTGGGGGGATAGGGGTCGCTGGTTCAAATCCAGTCGTTCCGACCATTTCTTTATATGCTCCTAAACCTTTTTCAACCTATTTAAACTCCTTATAAAAAGTAAAAATACCAGCAATAATGTAAAAGTGTAAGGCCACTTACTTTGATGGTTTGCAATTCTCTTAATAAAACGTGTTTTGAAACACTTTGCTTATATTTATATTAAGGAGAACTTAGGAAGAGAGGAACTTCTCTATGAAGTTCCAAAAAATTTTGAGATTATTGATTTCATGAAAAAAAAGCTCAAAATAATTTCCTCTAATATCCGATTTGATAATGAAAACGATGGCGACCATATATGGGACAACCGGAAATATATTCTTAGGGATTCTATTCAAAGTTTTGATCCGCAAATCCTAGGAACCCAGGAGGGGCGGCAGCCTCAGCTTTCTTCACTTAATTCCCTCCTCGATGATCAGGATATTGTTGATAGTCATAGAGCATGGATTAAAGAAAGAATGTATCCTTCTCTTTTTTTAAACTCTAAAGATTTAATAATTCAAAAAAGTGGAGATATTTGGCTTTCTGAAACTCCCTCTGTCCCAGGGAGTAAATCTTTTGACAGTGCCTTTCCTAGACTTTGTTCATGGGCTTCTGTGCTATGGCTTCAAAGTGGTAAAAATGAAGGTGTCCCCCTGTTTATTGTTAATTGTCATTTGGACCACGTTCTAGAAAAGACAAGAAATTTGCAAGTGGAAGTCCTTTGCAAAGAGGTTTTTAAGATCAGGGACGAGGAAATGCATCTTATCATTATGGGTGATTTTAATAGCCACCCGGAGAGTGAAGTAAGAAAGGTTCTCTTAAAGTTTTTTCCCTGTTTGTATGACCCTTGGAAATCTTTGGGGTTAGAGGAGGAAGCATCTCATCATAAATTTGGTAAAGAAAGAGGTGCTGGTTCGAGAATTGACTGGATTATGGTCGATAAACGCTTTGAAGCAGAGGAGATTTACTTAGATAAAATTCAAAAAGAAGGCCTTTTTCCGTCAGATCATTACCCTTTAAAATGCACCTTAAGGCTAAATTAACATATGACTGGTAAGATCAATCTATGGTAGGGACAGAGGTCAACGGGCCAATTGGCCATTATCGTTTAGTAAGGGAATTTTGGAATGGAAGGTGGAATGATCGAAGCAGGAAACAATATTCCTATGAACTCCGAGTCAGTTTTAGATGTTGAAGACCTTATAAAGAAGTCTCTTAAAGCAGGGGAGGGTATTGCAAGTTACAAAAACCAGCTCCCAAAAAATAGTCACACTTATAGTCAATCTGAAAAAATTAAAGAGGAGCACCCCATCGATTTAAATGGGGTTAGTGACCTTAATGCTCTAATGTATGAGAGTGAAAATTTAGATATTGAAGAGGTTAGAAATACGATTAAAAAGGTCTCTGAAAATCAGGTAAAATCCCATATTGTTAAAATTCAAAAAGAGCTCTCGCTCTTAGGAAAATGCTTAAATCAAATGGATTATAAATACCTCGCTTTAAAGGCAGCATATGCTTCAAAAGACTTAGATCAAATTTTGGACGTTTTTAAGAAAAAGCACCTGCATTAGTTTTTGGAAATGGATTCAAAAATTTAAATTCTGGAAGACTCGGAAATAATTTGATTTTGGTTTAACCACTTGTAAAAAGAGTTCAAGGCAGCAAGGCAGTTTCTTTTTGTTCCTAGAGAAAGAGTCCTTTCTTTATTTTTAATTTGAGTAACGGAATCTAACCACCTTATAAAATCACTATGGTGAGAATTCCAGTTTGTAGGGTTAAACTCTTCTTTTTCAATCAAAAAAAACCTTAAGACATAATGTTTTAAATTGGATGCATGGCGATTATCCTCTTCTAGGTACTTGACGGCCAATGCTTCTATTTCTTGTTTTGTCATTTTTAAAACCCAACATTTAAAGTGGAGTGGCCAATTACAACTCATTAAAAACCAATTTATTAAGTCTCTTAAGCAACGAAAAACAAAAAAGACTCCTAAAAAATTTTTGATAAAAAACAAGAAAAAATCAAAAAATTTCATCTTTTTGATCAGATGGTTTCTTTTTTGTAACCAAAATAAAAAATAGATTTGTGATATTGATGATCGTCTTTATTGGTGATAACTCTCAATGAGTGAATGCTTTTAAAGTAACTCCCTTTCTCAAAAAGAGGAAAATGGTATGCCTTTGCAAGACATTGCTTGGAAGATCATTGAAGATTCGTGTAAAAGAAAATTTGGAACTTCGTCGACGAGAAGGCTATCAAGAGAAGCAGGATTTAGTCACAGCACATTAAACCTTTTCAAAAATGGTCATAGAAACCTTTCTGAATCGACTGTTAAAAGGCTCTTTGAGTTATTAGATTTAACTGGGAGTGAGAAAAATATTATTCTTGATTGTGTCGGCAATATTCAAAAAGAAAAATTTAAGCCCTCTATGATAGAGGAGAAAGAACCTAAAAAGATTGATGAAAGTGCGGAAGTCAAAACTCTTTTAGATGACAATAAACTTGTGGTTTTAAAAGAGCTTATGCACTTAAACACTTTTGAGAAAACCCTTGAGTCTATCAGTGAAAAGATAGGCTTAGATATGGCAACGACTTATGACATGCTCTGCAAGCTTGAAAAACTGGGGTTTGTGGTCAAAAAAACAGATTCATTGTGGGAGCTTGTTGATGACTCTGAGCACGTGCAAATTCCGACTCCTCCCATTAGCTTAAAAACCATAAGAACTTTCCATCAAGCAAACCTAACTGAAGCAATAGGCGAGCTCTATTCGGGTGACAATGAAAAATATAAAAGCAGGTATATAACTTCCATAACTTTCCCCGCAGACTTAGAAAAGTTGCCCATGGCAAAAGAACTTGTTGATAAGTTCAAAAAAGATTTAAGTAATCTTATGGGAACAAGTGAATCCTTAGACAACGTTTTTCAGCTCAATATTGCTTTAATTCCTAAAACAAAAAGCTAAATAATTCTCACCCATATTACTTAGAGGTACATATGTCTAACTTTTATATAGACTAATGATACTGCTGCGTCTATCTAATGAGGTACTTAAAAAATGAATAGGTGTCCTATGAAAATAAGAAAAATTATATTTGCTATTATTCTATCCTGTAGTCTTAGTGCATATGCGTCTTTACCCAC
The DNA here is from genome assembly GCA_002715375.1 of Halobacteriovoraceae bacterium. Classification (GTDB taxonomy): domain Bacteria; phylum Bdellovibrionota; class Bacteriovoracia; order Bacteriovoracales; family Bacteriovoracaceae; genus UBA7317. The sequence goes on along the minus strand of PAZA01000047.1, from coordinate 5,635 downwards.
AGATGTTGGTGGAGGAGGCTTTGTCATTAAGTGTACCGATGAATTAGGTGATGATCATTATCGAACTTTTGATGTCTGGGAACAGTCCAAAATGCTTCAAGTGGACTCATATGGTCTAAAGGGAAAGAACTGGAAAGAGAAGGTTCACTTTGCCTTAAACCGTTTAAAGAGAGTCGATTATCTCTTCGCACTCGCTATTTTAGACGTTATTAAAGATTTAGAAAAAAATATGGGAAGTTACTTAGTTAAAAACCTGACTTTTCCTGATATTAAAGATTATACCGATATTGTCATAAGTAAGTCTTGCGTAAAAATTCCTGCAGCTTTCCAAATAAAAGTGCCTTTTTATGGGCAAAAGAAATTTTACTTTTCTCTAGACGTTTGGAGGAATTTAGATGAATTCAATAAAGCTTCATTAGTTCTCCACGAAGCTATTTACAAAGTTCTTAAAGATATTGAAGATGTTCCAAACAGCGATTTTGTAAGATATTTTAACTTTTTTATTTCCTCTGATTTAATGGAATCAGTTTCTAGAGAAGAGTATTTTGAGTATAGGTACTCGAGGCAATTAAGCCTCATTAAAACGGCGAAACTAAAACTTAAATCTTTGAAACTGGTTATTTTGCATCTGTTTTCAAAAAACCCAGAGGCAGAAGCAACAAAGAAAATAGTTTCCAGATTGGTTTCTTGGATTCCGCTCGCCATAATGGCACCAAATCATCCTAATCATAGCTCAATAAATATCGATACAATCGATCCTTTAAATTTGGATTACATAACCTCAGTTCTTCAGGATGAGAGAGTAAGCTTTGACTCTCTCATTAATGTGGTTCTTTTTAGAAATAATGTAACTGGGATTATGGAGGATATTCTAAACTTTGTGGAGATGAAGGAACTTTTAGAGGCCTCAAATTTAACGATAGAAAATATAAATAATTTATTTAAAAATGTTGATGACTATCTAGATAATGAGTGGAATTTGTTTTTAGAAATGGTTTAAGGTGGAGCTTTTAGTATGAAATCCCGAATTTTATTATTCTTATTTCTTTTTTGTGGTTTTGGTAAGGTTTATGCTGAAAATTTACGTTTTGTAAGTTGCACAGATGAGTTAGGGATAGAAAGGTTTATGGCCCACGACATATGGAAGCAATCGGCAATGTTTCCTGAAGCGAATTATGATGTCGGCGGCGAGAATTGGGAAGAAAAAGTAAGATATGTCATAAAGAAGGTTTCAAAATTTGAGCCACTTTTTGCAAAAGGTCTAGAGAAAAATTTTAAGGAACTTTTAGCTGAGCTAGATGGAAGCTTTGTTGATAGGATTATTTCACGAGGGGCCAGTGAAAGAGAAGTCTATGACTTTGGAGGGGAGACTTGTGAAATTAAAGACATTTCTATGTCATTTGAAGAACCTTTATATAAGCAAAAAAACTTATACATTTCACGAAAGATTTGGGAGAAACTGGACCACCCTAACAAAGCATCCCTAATTTTAAATGAATTATTTCGTCGGTCGATTTTAGATTTTGATAATGCTTCAATTGAAGAATACTTAAGTTACGTAACGTTTTTTTTGCTATCAGACCTTTCAGAGAATATAGAGAGCTCTGAGTATTTTAAATTTAGGTTTAGCAGGCAGTATAGAACCTTTTCAAAGGTTAGGTCTCAACTAGAAAAAATTAAGCAAATTACAGCTTTAGAGCTTCTTAAGCACGATAACGTGAACATCCTCAAGTTTATTTCGAAAAGGTCTCTAAGGTATGCCTTATATATTTTTACGGTGGCACCAACAAAATTTAATCTCGACTTATTTATGATGGATGATGGTTTGTCAGAAAAAGATTTTGTGAAATATCTATTAGATGAATCCATTAAAACTAAAGGAGTCAATGGGATCCTCTATATTCATCCGATTCCTCAATTGGTAAAAATAGTAAATGACTTTTCTGAAACAAAGCAATTTTTAGAAGATTCTTCACTAAAAAATCTCAACATCTTTTATCAAAAATTAGACGCATTTTTAGATGATAATTGGGGAAGATTAATTAATCAGAAACGTTAATAAAGAAGATTATCTCTTGAAAAGATTAAATATAATTTTCATTAGCCTATTTTTTGTAGTTTTTGAGTGTTTTGGTAAAAGCTTTGAGTCTTACGTTCACTTAGAGAACTTTATTGGTGAGGCACCAACCAGAACTTACTTTGATGATGAAGGCCACTTATATTTTAAGAGTCATCTATACCGCCTTAGTCTATCTTCACCCCATTCGGTTATCAGGTCTAGACCTAAAAATAAGTTTGTTTGCGAAACATGTGAATATGCTCTAGACGATACTATTAAAGATTTAATCCAAAATTTTATGGAAGGGGATTTGAATGGTGAAAGCTTTGATCTCCTTCTTAATGAAATCAAGACCAGAATTGAGCTTCAATTCCCTCTTCATTCTCGTTTTTTCTTTGAAGTTATTGAAAACTCTTTTCAGAAGAAGGCCCCTTACACTTCAGAAATTGATCCTTATTTGAATAATTTGGATAATATGCTTTTTAAAAAACTCTCTTTTGATTTTAACGTTAAGTTCCCCGTAACATTTCGGTACTTAGAAAATACAGGCTTTAATGGTTACGGTGTTTCTCTTTTATTAAGAAGAGAAGATTTAAGAGTTATAAAGGGGAGTGAGGAACTAAGAAAAGTAACAATGCTTGGCATAGTCTTTTCGGCTTTAAAACAAGTTTTTAGAGGAATTATTTATAAATATAGCTGTCATTTAGAGGTCGATGAAAATAGGGTCAATTCGAGGCTCATACATTTACTTTCAAAAAAAGGTGACCCTGGACACTTTGACAAACGCCAGTTTAAGAGGTTTATTTTTAAAAGAGAATATGAGCAGATCTTTATGATTATTGAAGCCATAGAGTCTAACTTCCCTTTAATTATTACTTTTTTAAAAAAGGGATTACAAAATAAAAATGACAGAGGTGTTAGTGGTGATAATAAAACCTATGTCAAAAATCAAAAAGCTCTCACGGAGTTTTTGTCCAGAATTATAAACAATATTGAATCAGTCGTTTCACATCCAGATAAGATCGCGAGGTTGGCAAGAATTGACGATCCAGAAATCCCTAAGCCTCTTAAATGCCACCCTTTTTTCAGTGTCTTATCAAAACCCTATGTCGTTGATACAATTAGAGAAGCTATTAAACAAACTAAAAAGCCAAATGGTTCTTATGATACAAAAGCTTTAGAAGCTTTGGGAGACTCCCTAAAAGATCTATCAAGGGAGGCCTTAAATAAAATGGATAAGGTCATTTTAACCTATTAAAAAACTAAATCCTCTGGTTTTTTACCAATATTTTATTTTCTTTTAACCACTTGTAAAAAGAGTTTAAAGCTGCCAGACAGTTTCTTTTTGTTCCAAGAGAGAGGGTTTTTTCTTTGTTTTTAAGTTGAGTCACTGAGTCAAGCCATCTTATAAAGTCATTATGATGGGAACCCCAGTTAAGAGGATTAAATTCTTCCTTTTCAGATAAAAAAAATCTTAAAACATAATGTTTAAGGTTTGAGGCGTGACGGTTGTCCTCCTCAAGGTATTTTATTGCGAGTGCTTCGATATCGTGTTTTGTCATCAAAATTCCATTTATTTAAGAAAGCTAACTACCCGTTTCTTACAAAAATTAACGAGCTTTTAAACTATATCTTTTGAGGAAAGATAATTCCAAAAAGTGTTTATAAGAAAAAGGAAAAGTGCCGAAAAAAATTAAACACTGAACAAAAAGTTTCTTTTTGAATATCTATTTTTATTAAAAGAGGATTTTTTGTATTTTTTAATTCTTCATAAAGATGAATAAAGGGTTAATATCTAAAATATTTTAAAAAATAAGTGGTGGGTTTATGAGTAAAAATAATACAGGCAAAACTATTTTGATTGTTGATGACAGCCTAGAATCAAGGGCCTATATGGGGCTTAAGCTAAGGCACGCAGGTTATAATGTTTTACTGGCAGAAGATGGCTTTCAAGGAATAAAAGAACTTGAAAGTAACCCTGGAGTAAGTTTAGTTATTTTAGATATTATGATGCCAAAAATGAATGGAATTCAGATGCTTAATAGACTGAAGTTAAAAATGAAAATATTGAAAGAAAAAAGTACTCTAGATCTTGGTACTGTTGAAATTCTTGATGAGGGTGACTTTCCTCAGGAGGAAGAGAAAGAAGAAGAAAGAATTAAAGTATTAATTGGTTCAGCTAAAGCGGATCCTGGAACCATTGATATCTTTATGGAGGCTGGCGCGGACGATTTTCTAGCAAAGCCTATTAAAGAGTCTGTTCTTTTGGAAAAAGTCGAAAGGCTTGTAGGGAAAGAAAAAGAAAAGTTTGCCAGAATGAAAACTGAACTTTCCATTTTAGTTAACGACGGCAAAGTTGAAAAGACAGGTATTATGACGGAAATTTCAGAATTGTCTGCAAGATTGGACATTAAGGACAGACTTCCGGACGGATCAAAGGTTTCGATTAGTTCAGTAACCCTGGATAAAGAATTAAAAAAGCCCGTTCAGTTAAAAGGTCATGTGGTTTATTCCGAAAAAAATATGAAAAACCAATACGATACAGAAATAACCCTTGAGCTGGATGAAGACTCAAAAACAATTCTAAGAGGTTTAACAACTTCTAAAAAGATGCTTTCAGATTGAAGCTCTAAATTACAATAAATTACAAAAAGAGTTAAATAAATGACCAAGATTAGTATCATTCATATGTTGTTAGCAGTTTTTTTTTCTCTTTAATGCAGGTCTTTGTAAAACTTCTTAAAGACCTTCCTGTTCACGAGATTATATTTTTTAGGGCCTTTTTTGCTTTCATCTTTTGTCTTTTTTTTATGTTAAAAAATAAGTTAAAAATTTTTGGGACAAATAAAAAATTATTATTTTTGCGAGGTTTTTTTGGAACTTTGGCCCTTTTTTGTTTCTTTTCAACAATACATCATATGCCTTTAGCAAATGCTTCTGTTATTCATTATCTTTCGCCCTTATTTACCTCTTTCTTTTCGATCTTTTTTTTGAAAGAAAAACTAAAACCAATTCAATGGTCATTTTTTATCTTGTCGTTTATAGGAATATCTTTGATAAAGGGGTTTGATGAAAGAGTTCCCTTATTCTATTTTATTTTAGGGGTCGTATCAGCTCTTTTTGCAGGTTTGGCTTATAATTGTATTGGAAAGTTAAAGAAGTCAGAGCATCCCCTTGTCATAATTTTTTATTTTCCTTTGGTGACACTTCCTTTTATCACTCCTTATACGTTAATGAACTGGGTAGATCCCTTACCTATTCAGTGGCTTTACTTGCTTGGTGTTGGGGTTTGTGTTCAGGTCGCTCAGTATTTTATGACCTTGGCATATCAAGAAGGAAAAGTTTCATCCCTTAGTTTATATAATAATTTGGGTCCTCTTTTTGCAGTTTTTTTTGGTCTAATCATTTTTATTGAAAGTCTTCTACTCATTCAAGTTTTTGGAATCGCTTTAGTTTTGCTAGGAGTTTACTTAAATACAAAAGAAGAGGGAAAAAAGTAAGCCTTGGAATAACTAAAAAAATTAAGGATTCTTGTCAATTAGCTTTAAGTTAAATGAAAGAGTGTGAAAACCTCTT
>PAZA01000046.1 GCA_002715375.1 Halobacteriovoraceae bacterium | reverse complement strand
ATGAGACCTTTTTCATGACTTTTTTAAGCTCTCTTAAGCGGTGCCTCTCAAAAGGCTTTTTGCCATCTCTAACAAGGTAAGGAGTGTAGGGGTAAGGAGGTAAGTGAACATTAAAAAAACCTATTATTTCATTTTCTTTCCCGCTCACCTCTTTTGGTATTTGAATAAGGACTCCGTCTCTTTTTTTAAGCCCTCTTTTTTTAATCTTTTCTACAATCGGAAACCTTGAAAGGATGCTGCTTAACTGATCGTAATGGTAATCTAGTTGAGTGGCCATTTTTTTTAGGGAAAAATCAGCTTCTTGAATGCCAACAATGTCAGGGTTCTCTCTTTTAATAAATTCAATGACTGCTGGGAGTCGACCCAGACCACCGCGTTTAATATTAAAGCTCATGACTTTAAGCTCATAAGCGCAGAGCTCTCCTATTCTAAGAATAAATCCTAGAAGGATGCTAAAGACAAAAAATTTTTTCATGAGCGGAATTTAAAGGTTCATAAGATAAAAGTCAAAAAAAACCTAACAAAAAGTTTAATGCTCCCTTTCTCTTTTTCTTTCCAAAACGTCAGCAGCTTTCCCTAGTCTTCGCTTCATTTTTTGAAGGTCGATATCATGGGGAGGTGGAGTTATAACCTCTTCTTGCTTTGTTCTAACGGTTTCAATTTCCGGGACAACGATTTCTCCTTCTCGTAAATTTTTAAGGAGGCTTTTTGTGGAAGCGTGGCTTGTGTTTGTTTCCACGAGCCATTTTTCAAGGTCTTCATCCTGAACCCCTGGAGGAAGTGGGGGGACGCAAGAGGGGCAACCCCATTTACAAGGACAGGCCTCAATAATCTTATGACATAACTCTAAAGCCTCGGTAAAAAGATCATAAATTTTTTCACTATACCCAACCCCCCCTTCATGGGCATCGAAGAGGTAAAGAGCGCAGTCCCAATCGTCTTTGTTTTTAGTGAGGGAAACATCAGTTTGGATATCTTCTTTACTTCCCATGCAAAAACCAGGAGCTGTCCTTCTTAGAAGATAACTAAGTCCGTAAAGGGCCCCCGTTTTAAGCCTTTTGTCGGCGTTATCCAATTGGTTTTGCCAATCCCTATTGGGAAGAAGGCAAAGTCCTGTCGTCTCATATTCAAAGGGAGCGAGAGTAATAGGGCCATAGCCAATATTTTCATAAGTTCTCTCTCTGATTTTTTTAAACAGTTTTGGTTGCCGGTTAGTGTAGATGTCACCGAACTGGAGGTCAGAACCAAGAAGAGTTTTCTTTTCGAGGATGTCAGTGATCTCAACTCTGCTTTCCCAAACAGCTTCTGTATAATAATCCACATCAACTTTTTCAACTTCGCAAAGTTTTTTCTCAAGGTCCAGGTTAAGGGACATAAAGCGTTCACCAAGGTGTTGGTAAATGGCGTCCTTATAAAGAGTTCCTCGCGCACCAATTGGGTCAATTTCTCCAATGACAACACCTTTGTGGTAAATTTCAATATTGTAATCAGTCATTCCCCTCAGATTAACACCCCTTGAAGGAAAATGGGCCCCATCATAGCGGAGGTCGCCTTCTACTTCTTTCAATGTTCCTTTTTTGAGAAGGACTTTCTTGGCCTCTTCTAAGAGAGTGGGGTCACAATGTTTTTCATACTCCCTAAGTGGGTACTCTTGGGCCATACAGGGAAGGTGTTGGAGAAAGATATAAGGGTTATCGGCATTAAGCCATGCCTGTTCAATAGGGGCCTTTGTCATAAAATCGGGGTTATTCACAATATACTGGTCAACGGGAGCGTTCCTACCAACAAAAACCACAGCAGCTCTTTTTCCTTTCCGGCCAACCCTTCCCGCTTGTTGCCAAAAGCTCGCAACGGTTCCAGGGTGACCATTGATAATACAAAGCTCAAGGTCTCCGATATCAATACCTAGCTCGAGGGCGTTGGTGGTTATAATCGTTGTGATCTTTCCGTCAAAGAGGTCTCTTTCAAGTTTTCTTCTTTCGTTTGGAAGAAGTCCCCCTCTATAAGGCTTTACTTTATCTTTTAATTGATAGTGGCCATCGGTAACAGCACGATACAGTCTTTCGACTTGCTGGCGGGCCTTACAAAAGCAGATGGTCCTTACGCCCTCCATGGTGGCCTTTCTTATAAGAGGTATTGCAACACTAGCAGGCCCTTTTCTGAAATAGGTGTCGCCATGACCTTTCACTAGAGGTGGGTTGGTAAAGTAAAGGTCTCTTTCAGGTTTGGGTGCCCCATCAAGGCCTACAACACTGAAGGGTTGCTGAAAAAGGGCCTCAACGTGTTCCTTTGGATTACCAACAGTTGCTGAAGAGCACACAAATTGAGGTTTGCTTCCGTGAAGTTCAGCGACTCTCTGGAGGCGCCTCATAACGTTTGCTGTATGGGACCCGTAAACCCCTCTATAGGTATGAACTTCATCAACGACAATGTATTTGAGTCTTGAAAGAAAATAACGCCATCTTCTATTGTGGTTAGGAAGAATTCCAGCGTGAAGCATATCTGGATTTGTTAAAATAAAATCAGCACTTCGTTGAAGAAGGCTTCTTTCCTCTCTTGGGGTATCTCCATCAAAAGTTCCAAGTTTTCGCTCTTTTACGATACCATTCATTAATTGGTAAAGTGTGCTTTCCTGATCTCTTGAAAGGGCCTTAGTTGGGTAAAGGAGGAGGACACTAAAGGGAGTTGGTGACTTTAAATACTCATCAAGAATAGGAAGCCAAAAAGAAAGAGTTTTTCCACTAGCGGTTTGACTCACAATAACTGTGTTGTCTCCCTTTTTTATTTTTTGAAAGGCATCAGCTTGATGAGAGTAGAGGGTTTGAATACCTGTCTCTTTAAGAATACGTTGGATTCCTTCATGCATATTGTCTGGAAAAGGTGTAAAGGACCCTTTCGTGGAAGGAAGCGTCTGGTGGGCACTGATTTCAGGAAAAAACTTTTGTTCAAAAAATTGAAGGGTTTTTTCCAAAGAGTTTAAGGAGACATTGCCAAGCATAATTACATAAACCTTGTTGGAGAATGATGAGCTTCTACCATCTTTTTAAAGGGACGCCAAAGGAATGAGCGGCAATGAGCACTAAGTTTGAGGCTTCTTTTTTATTTGAAGACAAATAGCATTATAATGGTGACTATTGATCAATGATTGGAAGTGTGATGATAAATCTAGTGCCACTTTGATGACTTTCAACTTTAATATTTCCCTTAAGTTTTCTAACCTCTTCTTTGACGGCCCCCATGCCGACACCTCGACCTGATAAGTCTGAAGTTTCATTTTTTGTTGAAACCCCTTCCAAAAAAATCAAATCAAAACCTTGGGCTTTTTCTCCGCTGGCGTGACTTGACCTTTTTTTAATAAGCTCTAAATCAATGCCTTGACCGTCATCTTCAAAACATATGATAAAATTATCTCCTTGAAGTCTGAAGTCTATATTTATTTTGCCTTTTGGATCTTTACCTTTTTCTAACCTCATTTCTTCTGCTTCAATGCCATGGTCTACCATATTTCTAATAAGGTGGATGCAAGATTGAATAAACTTTGAGTAAATTTGAGTATTAACGAGAATTTTTTCTCCCGTGATACCAAAATCTATTTTTTTATCTTCCTTTTTGGATAATTCATTAACTAAATTTTTGTAAGTTTCAAACTTTTCTCGAAGGTCTGAAATGAGGTAATTTTCTTTTAGGTAGTTAAAAAAGAGGTCAATATCCTCAAAATTCTCTCTTTGCTTAATCAAGTCGGAAACAAGTAAGACAGTGTCATCACTTCTAATAAACTTATTGGCCGTTTCAACAATGACCCTATTTTTATTTATAAAACCTTTTAAGTCATTTTGAAACGAAAGTATGACTTTATCTAACAATTCCATTTTATTTTCAGATTCCTTTTCGGAAAGTACGTTTTCAACTTCATTAATTGGTTTTGTTAAGGACTTTAAGCCAAACTGGCCAAAACGGGCCTTAAGGGTGTGAAATTCACGATAGAGGTTCTCATTACTATCAATGTCTTTATAAGAGTCTAAAAGGTTAAGAGAGTCATCGATAAGATCAACAAATTCCAAAGGGTTTTTTAAACAGTAGGAGATAAATTTTATTTCCTCTTTATCTTTTTCTAACTGGTCCATTAATTTTTTTTCTTTGGTTTTATCATCAGCAATAAGAATAACTTTTTCAATTTTATTTCCGCCATTAAAAAATATGGGTCTGAAGGTGAGTTTTATGAACCTTTCATCGATCTCAAGGCTTTTGGGCGCAAAGTGAATTAAGTCCTTAAAGCTTAGGTTACTTTTCCATACATTTTGAATCCACTTTTGAAAGGTATTTTTTTGATCTTCCGTAAGATTTAAAACGTCTGTGATATTTTTATTATTGGGATCAACACCTAGTATGTCTTTACAGGACTCGGTAACGTACTCATCTATTTTGCCTGACTTATGGAAGGTCAAAAAACCTTCATCAAGGTTGCCTAAGATATCTTTGATGTCCTTTGTTTTTCTTTTTAATCTGGATTTTAGTTTTAAAAAATTATAGTTTATGAAAGGAAAAATCAAATAGACACCCAAAAGAATAGGAAGGCAGAAGACTTCATCTTGAGAGATGCCTTTTCCCTTATAAATAAAGGCCAGATAACCAATCAAAATATAAAATGTGAACAAAATAATATTTGTAGAGAGCTTATTGATTGTTGTTGAAATAGAGTAGGCAACGATGAATCCGAAAAGGTAAACAATGGAGTCCAATTTATCGGGCCCTAGGTAATAACTTGCCCAGGCGCCGTAGTTTATAAGACCAAACAAGGATAGCTGGCCGAAGACTTTTTTCTGTGTCAAAGAAACTAAAAAAACACAAAGTAATTGCCATAGAATTGGTATTAAAAAGTAATAAAAGGGAATTTTACTCTCTAAGTTTAACCTGTTTGCCAAAATGATTGAAATTGAATAGGAGGTTAACCAAAAAATTAAATTAATGAAAGAGGGGACAAGGTTTTTTTCGAGGATGTCTTTACTCAGTTTCATTGAATGGTTATCGGTGAATAAAATGAAAATTTGCAATCTAAATGTATGATAAAAAAGGCCCTTAAACTTATTAAGCTTGTCTCTTCAATTATTTAGGGAAGAATGATTTTTTTCTAACTTAAAAATATTGTCATTTATTTTTTTTAGAAATGAGAATCGATTAAAATTATTGACTTTAAAATTGGAGGGATTCCCAAATTAAAAACTATGATTTGATTTTAAAATAAATCTCTTCTAAGTTTATACCTTCTTTACTTTCCTTAAGACAAAGGTAGAGGCTCGTGAGGCAAAGTGAGAATAAAATAAAATTAGAGTCTAATTTTATTTTATATTTATTAACAAAACTAATTACTTTTTCCATGGTTGAGGTTAGGTGGTTTAGTTTGAAAAAGTAGTTTTGTGTATTTGATCCAAAGTGACTTTCTACAATTCTTATCAATTCTTTACGCTTTTTTAATTCTTTCTGGTTTTCAATTCCGCTAGTTGCTTCTTTTAATTCACTTAAAAGACCTAAATTGATAAGACCATTAATTGTGATTTCTTGGTCTTTTTCATACAGTCCAGTGTATAATTCATTAAGGCCCTTTTTAAACTTTTTATCCAGGGAGGATCCATGGAAAAAACCAGTCAAAGGTTTAAAATAAAAAATATCAGGTTCTTTATTTATATAAAAAAAGCTTTCTAAAAAATTGAAGTAAAAAGGCCTATCGTGAAAAATTTGAATGAAATAAAGATGGACAAGCTCATTGTAAAAAAGCTTTCTCTTGAGAGGTTGTATTTCTTTCAAAATTAACGGATAAAATTTCCCTTTTTTTTCTATAAGAAGACGGAAATGTTTAGTATTGAATTGATTCTCCAAAGTATCTTTGCTGGAAAGATTTGATATTTTTTTTAAATTTTGAAAGATACTCTTAGATATTTCTTTCCACTTTAGCGATAAAATAAGTCTTGGCGATAGGTTTTTCAAAAAATCACGTATAAATTGAATTTCGTCTTTAGACATTAATTAATTCCATATTTTATATGTTCATATTAGTTGAATTTTAGCATAAGATGGGGGCGGAGGTTTAAAAATGAAAAACTTTGTATTTATTGGGGGAAGCTACGGTATAGGCTTTTCGGCCATATCAGAATTAATATCTAAAAATGATAAAAAAAATATTAAAGTCCATGTTTATTCCCGTTCATGGGATGACGGTAAAAATAGGGGCGAAGCAATCGTATACAATCCTTTTGATGTTTTGAAGGATGAATTTGATACCTCTGGTTTGCCAAGTGCCATAGATGGTTTCGTTTATCTTCCAGGAACGATTAAGCTTAAACCTTTTAATTCATTAAAAGTTGAAGACTTTATGGAGGACATCAATCTTAACTTTATGAAAATGGTTTTGATATTAAAAAAGCTTATTCCTCATCTAAAGAAGTCTGAGCATGTTCCTTGTGTCCTTCTTTTTAGCAGTGTAGTTATTGAAAGAGGAATGCCTTTTCACTCTCTGGTAGGAGCTTCAAAAGGGGCCATTGAAGGGTTTGTAAAAAACATGGCCATGGAATATGCCCCCAAAATAAGATTTAATTGTATCGCACCATCTTTGACAAATACACCTCTTGCAAGCTTTATAACCTCAAACCCTAAGGTTCTTGAAACATCGATTCAAAAGCATCCCTTAAAAAGGATTGCAGCTCCTGAAGATATAGGTAAGTTAGTTAGCTTTCTTTTAAACGAGGATTCTTATATGACTGGGCAGGTATTTCATCCTGACGGAGGGATGTCAGGGTGATTTTTTAAGTGGAAAACTTTGTTAAAGTTGTTTTTTGTAAAAACAAACGATAAGTCGTCTTTTAAGATAAGAGTAGTTGATTGCTTTTTTTATGACTTTTTTCTTCTTTGTAGAAGGGAATGACTATGGTAGCTTCTGTATACTTCCCTTCTTTAGAGCTAAGGGAAATAGTTCCACCGATCTTTTCGATCATTTTTTTTGTAATAAAAAGACCTATTCCTGAATAGGTTTCGTCCTTTACATGGAAAGGTATATCAAAGAGGTTATTAATTTTGGAGTCGGGGATACCTGCTCCAAAATCAAGAGCTTTAATTTCTACTTTTGAGGGACCTTTTTGAGTGACCGTAATGATTATCTTTTTTTCAATGTCTTTTTTTATGAATGCGTTATATGAATTATTGAATAGGTTTAGAAAAACCTGGAAGAAGTTATTTGCATGGTCTTGAATATAGTAATTCGTTTCCAAGTCGCCCTTTATTTCAATTAAGACTTTTTCTTTTAGAGGTAAGTGGAATATTTCATTAGCAAAGTTTATAGTTTCTAGTAAATTGCTTCTCACTTTTGTAGATTCAAGGTTCTTGGTAAATGATTTTAATCTTTCAATCAATGTTTTTATAGCATTGGTGCTTTCGAGCGACTTTGAAATGAGTTCAGTGTTTTCAAGAAATTCTGTATCTAAACCATGTTTTGCTTTTAATTGTTCGTTATTTTCTCCAATTAACTCCAGGTTTAAGATAATTGAAGAAAGAGGATTGAAAATATCATGGGCGCATCCTGCAGCAGACAAGCCTAAGTGGACTAACTTTTCTTTTTGACTAACTTCTTTTTCTTTAAGTATTGCCTCTGTTGTATCTAAGAAACCTAAAAAATACATTGATAATTTAGGGCTATACCAAATATGAAGTTGGAAAATTAAATTCTTATTCTCTTTTAAAAAGTAGTGAGGAAGTTTAACAGAGTCTTTTATAAGAAAATAGTTTGATTGATCCCTTATTTGTCTAAATTCCTTTCTTGTTTCCAAAATGTAGGGTATCAAAGCTTTACAATCTTTACCCAAGCTTAAAAAGTCTTTAAAAGTAGATTTCCACTTTGGGTTTATATCAAGAATCTTTCCATCTGCACTAATAAGGGAGCGGGCAACACCACCGAAGTCATAAACTTCTCTGTATTGATGTTCCATTTTAATTAACTTCTTGTAGGTCTGATTTTTTTCAAACTGAAGTTGGGTCCAGGTTTTTAAGGTTTTATGACCGTGATAGTGATTAAGTATAAAAATAGTAATTAAAAGAAATAAAATGAATAGTTCCTGATAGAAAATTTGGGGTTGCAGGTCTTGGTTTAAAAAGACATAAAGGGTTATTTGAAAGAGGGTTAAGAGCGTTAGCTGACTGACTTTAAAGGGTATGAACCCTGCAACTAGAAGATACGGACAAAATATTATCGCTCTATAAATCATCTCAGAATGAATAGAGTTTTCTAAAAGGCCACTTAAATATAAATTAATAAAGAAAATAATCCAGAAAATGGTCAGAAAGGGTCTTTGGCTAACAGGCTTAAATTTGATGGTTGTTAAAATAAGAGGTAGCAGCGCCAAAAGAAAGAGGCTGAATAGCGAAAAATCAAATGGTACTTTCAGGTAAAGGTAGACAATTAATAAATAGCAGGAGCCTACAGAGATTGAAAAATAAGATAATATTTTTAATCGGCTTTCTAAAAGGAATCTAACATTTTCCTCATAGGAGTTTGTCCATGGCTTGTCCGTTTTTAATGACGCATTTTTTATAATATACCACCACCATGGTTTTTTCATAAACTATGTTTTACTAACTGTTTTAAAATTATAATAATTTATTAAAATAGCTTTTGGCCAGAATGAATACTGTTTTTTAAAAAGAGGAAAGAATTGATTATATTTTTTAAAATAGAAACCTACTTTTAAAAAAACTCGTTGCGTTACTGTTATTGAAGGTCTTTTTGAAGGTGTGAAATGGATTAATTTCTCTTAGCCATGTTTGGGAAGATTAATAAAAAATGTGGTTCCTTTGTCAGGAGTTGAAGAAACTGAAATAGTGCCACCAAGAATCTCGACTTCCGCTTTGACCGCGTCCATTCCTACACCGCGACCCGATAAATCTGTCATTTCTTCTTTTGTGGAAAGGCCTGGATAAAATATCATATTAATGAGCTCTGAATGGCCCATTTTTTCAACGATCTCTTTAGGTTTGAACCTTTTTTCAAGAATTTTTTCCCTTATTTTTTCAGAGTTAATGCCTTCTCCATCATCTTTTATGGAGATTAAAAAAGTCTTATCGTTATTTTTAAAGTCAATTGTAATTTGTCCTTTCCTAGGTTTAGCTTTTTCAATTCTTATATCCTCAGTTTCTATACCATGATCGACCATATTTCTAAAAAGATGGATAGAAGCATTGATAAAGTTTGTATAGAGTTCAGTATCAACTTTTATTTCATCACCTGTGATGAAAAGCTCAATAAACTTATTTTGACTATTAGCTATTTCATCTACCATGTACCGGTACCGTTCAAACTTTAACTTAATATCTGTATTCAGGTAATGGCTTTTCAAATGGTCATATAGTGATTCAAGATCTAAAAATCTTTCTTTGTTATTTAGGATTTCTGAAACTTGAACGACACTTCCTTGATCTACTATAAATTTATTAGCTGCTTCAATGATGAGACGATTTTCTTTTACAAAAAGTTTTAACTTTTCTTTAAACTTAGTGACATCAAAATCCAGATTGGACTTCATTCCCTCGGAGATCGCCGTTTCTATTTTATTAATCAATGAAGTGATGCTTTTTACACCAAATTGACCATAACGTGCCTTTAAAGTGTGGAATTTTCGAAAGAGCTCTTTTTCATCCATATCCCAAATGATTTGATAAGTTCCTAAAAGATTGTATGATTCATCCAAAAGATCGATAAACTCAACGGGGTTTTGAAGGCATGTGGTTATAAATTTGGCCTTTTGTTTATCTTGTTCGAGCCTTTTTTCAAGTTGAACCTCTTGAGTTTTGTCTGTTGCAATGCAAATGATTTTATCAATTTTTCTTTTTCCCTTTGTTTCAAGGTAAATGGCCTTATATTCTAAATCAATATAACTCCCCATACTGTTTTTAAATGATTGAGGGCCAAGAGGGTTTAAGTCCTTAAAAGACAAAAAACCTTTCCAAATATTATTAAGCCATTTGCTTACAGTTTTTCGTTCATCTGATTTTAACCGAAGTACATCACAGAAATTTTTGTCTTCAGGGTCCATTTCAAACAAATCTTTTGTAATTTCTGTGGTCCCTTTTTGAATGATTCCTTCCTTATTTAAAATCATAAAGCCTTGGTCTAGGCTTTCAACAAAAGTTTTTATATTCCGAGTTTTAATTTCAACTTCTTTCTCCAGGTTATTAGCATAATTCTCTTTTAAAATAATATTTTCTTTTTGCTTTTTGTTATATTGAATAGTTGTTTCACTAAAGAAACCAAATATTATTCCTGAAAAGGCGAAGAAATAAGTTAAAACAATTTCATCACTTCCAAACTCAAGTTTTAAAAAATTTAAAAGGGAGTAAAACATAAGAAAAAAAGATGCTGAAACTACAATTGTTCCCTTTAACCCTAAGGCTCCATTACAGTAAGTGAGTCCAATAACATAAGCAAACAAAAGAGAAAAACCATTGTAGCTGGAGTGTTGAGTAACACAGATATAGGTGGCGTAAACACCATTCATAACGGTAAAGAATATATGGGTAAAAATTTTAACTTTTCCTTTTGGAAGAAAAAATTTAAAAATCCTGAACTCAACCGCTAAAAAGCCACCTAAAATAATGATTAAAGGGACTAATAAGTATTTCAATGGCGAAAAGGAAAAGCTAGTATTAAAAAAAAGAGAAAAAAGATAATTAGTAAGGGTGATAAAAATCCACGCGCCGAAACCTACAACGGAATAAACAAAATTAAGTTTGTTTTTTTTTGAAGAACTCAAAATTCCATTATCCATTTATTTAAGTTTATTAGTCTGTTATATCGACAAAAGCTAAGAAAAAGTAAAAATAATTATTTTAAAAGAATTCTGGTTCAATAATAATTTATTTATTAGCTTGGTTGTTTGAAGTAGTCTGATTTTCTTACAGTCCGTAAGTCAGTCCAAGACCCATGATGTGTTTTGTGTAAGATGAGGATTCATCATTGGAAACTTTTTTTGTGTAAGCATAATTTATGTTTGCACTAAGTTTTCCCCAACTTTTAGTGATTGTTAGACTCGGGTCATGTGAACTTTCAATTCCTTTTATTGAGTTAAATACGTTGTTTATAACTGTTAAAGAATAGCTTGGTGAGAGGCTCAGATTCCAAAAGAGTTTATTTGAAAAACTAGGGCTTAGAGTTAACTTATACTCATCGGTGTCACTGCTTGGTGACTCTTTGTGAACATTAAAATCAGCATTCAATGTTAATGCCAGGTTTGATGTCTTCCCCATTTTAAAGTTTTGATTGAGAGAGATTGTCATCGTATTGCTATCAAGGCTTGAAGAGTAGGCCTCTTTCTTTTTAAACTTAAATTTTAAAGTCGTGGCACCGGTTAAAAAAGGCTGAAAGTCGTAACCAAGTGAAATGAGAAGGTGTTTTGAATAATAAACTAATTGTTTGGCCGAGTTTGGATCTTGCAAGGTATGGTTATATTCCAGGTCAACCATTGCTTTAGACATTCGGTTAAAAGCCGTCTGTTCCCAAATAAAAGCAAAAGTGGGGTCAATAGAAAGATTATCATTTTGGTAAATACTTGGGTTGTCACTTTTAAGATGTTGTTTTGCTGAAACCCCAAGCCCTGGAATAAAGCTATAGGTTTTTCTTGCGTTAAACTGGTATTTTAGACCAGTAGATATTTCAGTAAAGGAACCTGGTTCCAAGGATGAATCGTCGTTAGAGACTGAAAGGATATTAGTGTCACTTTTCCCTCCTACACTAATGCTTCCAGAAAAAGCCTTTTTAGGTATGGGTCTTCCATTGGTCATTTTTCCCGGCAAACCTATTTTGTGTTTCATTTTTATTTCTTTTATTCTTCTAACTATTTTTGCGGTTAAAGGTTCTTCTTTATTGTAATCTCTGGCCTTTTCAAAAAGGGGTAAAATACTTTCTTTTACAATTTCTCTCTTTTTTTTATCATTCTTTGTTCGGAGGATCCTGGAGTAGTTAAGATTGGCAATTTGAAAAAGAGCTGGCTTTTTAAGCTTATCTGCATCACTTTTAATTCTAAGAATTTTTTTATAATACTTTTTCGCCCTTTTATTTTCCTCAAGTAGTTCACTTATAATTCCTGAGTAGTAATAAGAAGGACCTCGTTTAAATTTTCTTTTAATGGCAGAAGTTAAAAAAGCTTTCCTGGCCATTTTAAGGTTTTGAGAAGCGTAGAGAGACTGACCGTAAAGGTAGAGGAGATCCTCAGTTTTTGTTTTTCTTCTTAGAGCATTTTTAAAAGAGGTATTGGCCTTTTCATATTCTTGTGTTTTTGAATAGACTTTTCCCTCCCAATAGCTGGCCATTCCAAAAGCTGCAGGCCTTTTTTTTAGCTGTTTAATCTTTTCTATCGCTTCATCATATTCAGCATTGGAGTAGTGAAAATAAACTTCGGCGAGTTTTTGTTTATTTTGAACGGAAGCCTCCAAAGAAGCTGAAAAAATTATTATTGGTAAAAATAAGAGGGCAGAAAAAAAGATTAGTTTCAAAAGATTCTCCCTTTTTATTTTATTATGAACCTAATATTAGGTGGACGGATCTTAGGAGGTTTAGAGGTCGGAGGTTTTACTGCAGGTGGAGGTGGAGGTGGCGGTGGCGGAGGAGGGGGGGCCTTTCCAGAATCCTGACCTTTATCAGGGCCTTTTTTTTCTCCAGGTTTGCCTTTTGATTGCCCCTTTTTATTTTTATTATTTTTACCTTTTTTGTTTTTATTTTTGTTCTTATTTTTATTTCCTTGAGGTCTCTTTCCAGGCTTAATATCCTTTTCAAAATTAGAGTTTCCACTAGCAATACCTCTTTCCACTTTTTTTAGAACATCTTTAAGGTCAACACCCTTTGGTACTTTATCTGATGGAGGAGTCTTTTTTTTGCTTTTAGACTTGTTATCTTTATCTTTTTTTTGGTTTTTTTGCTTGTTCTTCTTTTTTTCATTTTGGTTTTTTTTCTGACTTTTCTTACTGTTTTCTCGGTTATCCTGGACGATTCTTCCCTTTTCATTCATTTTAAGGCCTTCTGTAGCGAAAACAGGGTTTCCGCTAGAGTCGATTTTAAAGAGGAACGAAGGCATTATGTAAGCGCCCGTTGATGGATCGAATTGAGAGCCCTTAGGAGGCTCAATAGGTATTCCATCAGGGCTTATGATTGTACCTGGTTTGAAGGAAGGGGCTTTGGATTTGGATTTAGATTTAGGTTTTGATTTCGTTTTAGGTGAGGTTTTTTTACTTTTTGGACTAGGCGTCTTCTTTTTTTTTGTCTTAGGCTTTTGCTCTTTTTTTTCGGTAAGGAACTTTGGAAGTTCTTTTTTGGAACGGTTTTTTGAAGACTTCCCTTGTTTCTTGTTAAAGGCTTCCACCAAGGCTTCACGGCCAACGTTTTTAAGCATAAACTTTTTGCCGGCCCCTTCACCCGCTGATGCTACTTCTGGGTTCATTCCAGGAGGAACAATGGGTCGAAATTTTTTTCCTTTTTTTAGGGACCTCTTTTCTTTAGGGGGAGCTTCTTTAAAGGTCTCATTCTTTTTTAACTTTTTAAATTGCCTAGGACTTAGGATAGTAGGTGAAGATGGTTTCTGATTCTCACTTCTTGCATTAAAACTTGAAAAGTTGCCAGCTTTTATTGAGACGGCCGTCTCATCGGTGACAGCTTTTTCAAGTCGTTCCTGGAGCTCCTCAGGTTTTAAAGGAGGCGCTTCTTCGTAGCTGCCTTCTGGTAGTTCGCCAACTTCTTGGGCAAGGTAAACTTGTTTTTCCCTTCTTGTTTTTAAAGTCGTTTGTAAGTTTTCAGGATTCAGTTTTCCTAAAAGAACGTCCCCTTCGAAAGTTATTGTTGTCGTAAGATCAAGGCTTGGGTTATAAATGGCGCTAAAGTCTGTTCCTCTTATACCCATAGCAGCTGTTCTTGTTTTGATATAAAGCTTTGACTTTCCTGTTTCGGGGTCTAATAGATTAGGAATAAATTTTGTTCTAATTTTTCCTTTAAGTAGGGATATGACTCCAACTTTATCTTTGGATTTTTGCGGTGTCTGGCTAAGTTTTAAAGTACTTTTGGGGCCAATGATCGAAGTTGTTTTGTCTGTAAACAAGAGTTTCGCCATACTTTTAGGGTATGTTGTTATGGTGGCCCCTTCAGGAACTTTATCCCCTTTTTTAAGTCTTATTTTTTCTTTGGAATTTGTTGTTTTGAAAGTTACCTGGCCTCTTAGGAGAATAACTTTTGCATGATTAGATGAGGCAAAAGATTTGTTTGAAAAAATAAAGGAAAGAAAGAGGAGGTAATAAAATAAGCGGTGCATCCTTGACCTCTCATTATTTAATTTTTGCCCATTTTATAATACGCTTTTTGAAATGTACAAATCTAACGGTTTTTAAATTTGCTTGTTTTTTCTACCACGAGCTTTTGATTTAAGTTAGGTTAATTTAAAATTCACGTTTTGATAATGGAAAGGTATAAGTACTTATAAAGTCTAAGAATTTTTTAGATGGTCTTTGTATATCTTCTATCGTAAGACCGGCATCAGATAGTTCTTTTTCATATAATCTGTAATAATTTAAAACAAGATTATTGTTGTTGCCACGAAGCTTATTTTCCGTATGTAAACAACGTCTAAGGTCTATTGCATATTTAAAATAGTTTATTAAATCAAACTCCGCTCTCATATTTATAATTATATCACATTGTTTTAAGCGGTGCTTTAAAACTTTCAAGATTATTTAAAATGACCTTAAGTGTTTGAAATTGTTTGGATTTGTCGGTTTTTAAAGGTTTTGAATTATGAAGGGTTTCAAAAGTTTCTTATTTTCGGGCTTAGCTTAATCATTAAAAATTTTCTTTAAAGCAGTTGAGAGCTTTTTAGGTGTTATGGGCTTAATAATCCAGCATTGGACAAAGCTAAAGGCCTTCATTCTTTCATGTTTTTCACGGTCAGTTTCTGTGGTGAGCATAATCGTATTCAACTTTTTTATGTGGTCTTTTTTTGAAATCTCTTCAATCACCTCTTCGCCACTTAATCCTGGCATATTATAATCTATAATTAACAGGTCAAAGTCTTTTATATTTTCAAGCTTAAAGATCGCATTCAAACCGTTCTCAGCTTCTTCAGTTTCAAACCCTTCTCCTAAAATGCTTTTAACTGAAGCTCTTACAGATGCGGAGTCATCTACAATCAGCGCTTTTTTTCCCATGATTAAAACTCCGAAAGAATTAAGTTTCCCGAAACTTTATCGACAATAAAAAAAAATAAATTATTTTTAATGTCTGAGTGTATTTTTTGAATAATTTTTATTTGAAGGTAGGCCCTATGTAGATCTTTTATTTCTTTTCTTTATTTTATATTATTTTCTTATGTATAAAACAAATTGGTTCTTTTTCTTTTTAATGGTTTTATCTTCTTGTGGTGGAGGTGATTCTTCATCCTCTTCAAGCTCTGACAATAAAATCGGAGGCTGCGTTTTAAAAACGGCCCGGGCTCTTCCAGGTTCTAACTTAAGGGCCGTTTCGAGTGTTTCCGCTACCGATGGAAGTGCAACCTATGCGCCTTTTACTAAAATACTCACATCATATGGAACCACTATGCTATCTATTGCAAGTGTAAGTGATAGTTTCGTTGGTGATATTGGAACGACAATTGAAAAAATGTTTGATTCTTCAGTTGATACTGATACATCTATTCAAAATACTTTCATTGAAAATTCCTATAAGTATGCGGCCACAATACCCCTTTTTATTGCCACTGATTTTAATAATTTTGATTTTCAAAACAGTAAAGACAATAATAGTATCTGTGACACGATTAGTGCAGGTCAGGAAAGTCGAAATACTCAAGTTTTAGAAATAATGGAGCATATCCTCCATATTATGACGGACGTTGGGTTCCATTACACCTATCCTGAAGAATGGGGGCTGACAACTTCTTCAACGTTATATACTTGCATGCAACAAGCGATTAGTTCGGGTTATTTCAATGCTTCAAGTTATGATAATATGGATGCTGAAGTTAAAGACCGTGTTAGGTTGCAGGAATTTGCGTATTGGTTCATTTCAAGCGCATGGGGTTTACAAACAACTTATGGCGATAACGATACCAGTGAATGGACCTTAAAAAGTCAGTCGGCCCTCCAATCTAATATGTCGAGTTGCTATGCGACTCTAATGACAAATACAGTTAATAAGGTACTCATCTCTCCTAGCAATACTTTTCTAAATAATTTAGGTGATGATCACAAAGCGGATTAATTTTTTAAAAAAAACCTAAATTTTTTAAAATTAATCTATAAAATTTAGGATCTTTTTGTCCACTTAAAAAGGACAAGAGTTACACCAACCTTTTGCACTTTCAAGGTCATCAATATTTTCACCCCAGATGCGAAAGGGGATACCGATAGAAAAAAGAATCGTATTCCAATTTGGGTTATCAATGACGAAGCTGTCACAATTAAGACCTGTGCAACTTTTGTTATCGGGATAAGTGTTAGATCTAAATTTGTTATTGGCGTAGTGGCTTATTTTGGAGACTTTGGTTTTAATATATTCAACATTATAAGTTAGAAATTGAGCTTTATAAGAAATACCAAAAGAAGTCATGGTTCCTTCCACATTAATATCTCGATAGCTTTTTGATGTACCAGAATCTTCAAAGTCACTGAAAGTAAATTTTGTCAAAGGGTGGTAACCCCCAAAAAAACTAAATCTTTGAATTTTAAAACCGGCTTCAAAAAGAGGTACGTAAGTTTTTGAAACCATTTTTAAATCATCGCACTCGTCAGTTTCTCTTCCTACAGAGCACCTTTGAACTTCATTATTAAATATATGGGTGTAGTTGGCCCCAAAATAGAAAATGGGAACGGGAAACCATTTTATTTTTACTCCGGCCAAGGGGTTGGGTTTAACTTCAGTTAAATAATAATCTCCAACAACTTTTTGATCAGAATCCGAATGAGGGTAGTAGGTAATTTCAGCTTTTGCCTCGATGGGAGCATTGATCAGGTATCCAAAAAAAGGCTCGATAGAAATCGTTCCTAAAGCAGGAAAGGAAAAAAAGAGAGAAACAATAATAAAGGAATAACATTTAATAATTTTTAAGCCTTTATTGTAATTGATGAATAGATTTTATAATTTAAAATTATTGGAATCAATTTTTTTTAAAAAAAAATTAAATAATTTTGTTTGAAAAAAACAAGAAATTATACTTAGTTAGAGAATTTTATAAGTATTAAAGCCTTCACTAACGATAAACTGTTGTAAAATACTGGAGCAAATTCAAGAACTCGATTTATATTGGAGTCAAATCATGAAACTTTTAAAGTTTAGCCTCGTTAATGTTTTGCTGCTTAACTCTTTGGCCTTAGCTGGAAAAATAGACACATCAAGGTTTGATTCTCTTAACAAAGTTTTAAAGACAAAAGTAAAATCAGCGGTCAATTTAAAGGCTGGAATTAAAGAAGCTGAAAAACTTCTTAAGGATGATGTAAGTGCTAAGTTGAAAAGAAAAAAGCAGATGGGAGAAGTCTTGTCCTTGCCTTATAGGTGCTCAATGAAAACAAGAAAAGGTCGCTATCAGGACATTATGAATAGTTTGAAAGCTTTAACGGCGAAAATAAAAGTAGGAAATTGTAAAAGTGAAGGAAGTGCTTATATAAATCAAATGGATTCTGTCTTTAAAAACTGGAAGGATATGTCTGAAACAACTGAGGCAACAAAAGTTTTAAATCCAAATGCACCCGCTGCACCAGCTTCGGATCCCAAAGCTGCTGTTGACAATGCGACGGCAACACCGGCCGCAGCTGATATCTACTTCACTCAAGCCAGGGTTATGGCGGTTAGCCAGGTATTGAAGAACTTTGGAAATCTCGCTCAAAAAGCAGGCTGTCAATACGAACTTAAAAAAACGGACACTCTTCAAATCTTAAGAGATGTTATTTCAAACATTTCAAGCGTAGGACTTTTGGTTCCTGGTCAGGCGGGAGCTTTAACTGCCTTAGGTGGAACGGGCCTTGTCGGTGTTATTGAGATGATTCGAAACCTTATTTCGACAAAATGGGATTGGCATAATGAAAAAGATAGAGATACCTTTGTGGATTTAAACTGTGGCTTTTATACCCTTCAAAATGAACTTGAAAAAGAAACCCTTTTTAATATTAAAACTGATCAAAATAAATTAGACCAAAAGAGGCTTACCCAAGAAGTTAAAAAATTTAAGGTGGTCGTTGCTAAGTTAAGAAATGGAATCCATGTAAGTGAAAAAAGTAGTAAAAGGTTTAAAGAAACAGAAAAGAGGCTTTTTATCACCAAAAATTTTAGTGAAGAAACCTATTTTCTTTTAAATACAATTAAAAACGCTGGGAAAGTTTCTCATGGGATGGCGGTTAACGCAAAAACTATACCCCAAAGAGGGGCTGTTTTAGAGGAACTTATTCACCTCCATAAAGAATTTTTTAGATACATTGATAAATCAAAGGTTTCTTATTATGGAACTTTTCTTGTCCCAGAAACGAAGGACAACTTCAAAGCTATTTTCGGTGTTAAGGCCACCCTTTCGGGTAATAAAATAAACCTTGATAAAAACAAAGTTCTCGCAAAATTTTTAACTAAAAAAAATAAATTTGATGAACTCGTTAAAAAGTTTAATGAGCCGATTTTTTGGCTTGCTGATGATATTCATTCAGAAATAAGTAAAAAAAATGGGAACGAAAAACACTTTGATCCTCTTGTGAGTAAAGCAGAAAGAGTCCTCGCAAATATTGAAAAAAGATTAGATAAAAAGGTAAAGCAGTTGGCAAGGGTTAACCAAATTCAAACAGGACGATTTGAATTTGATATGGAAGACTCTGGAACAATGGATCGAATTAACTTAAAGGCCAAATACAACGAAATTCAAAACGTTATTTATGGAAAGGCTGGGGCTTCGTTTTTGGAATACTCAATTAAACATAGTTATAATGCCCTTTGGGAGTTTGAAAAGCACTTTGATGCCACTTTTGGAACCAGGTCTCGAGAGGGAGATATGGGGGTGAGAGTTCTTAGAAATTTCAAACCAACAGGCAGAAAGGCGAGGGAAATTTGTGCCAACATAGACAAAATGATGAAAGATTTTGCCGAAGGGGATGATTTAGTTCAGGCAGGCTTTGACTTTCTTGTCATTAATGAGCGTCACTTTTTAAGAACTCCAGGAAAGAAGAGTATATGGGATGTCTTTAAAATTGATTACTACAAGAAGAAGTACCTCTACACAAACTTTAATGAGGCCAACAAAATAAATAAACTTCTAAAAAAAGGGATCTTTTTTAATCCTAGTGGTTATTCAAAAAATGGTATTGCCCGGCAGATGATTATGCGCTCAAATAATTTAACAACTCGGATTAATTTGCAAGCATTTCATGATAGAAGTTGCCGTAGGTTCTAAAAGATAAAAGGGAATTGGATCTTATGGACCAGTATCGAATAATGAAAAAGTTAAGAATGCACTTTGAAGTCAAGGTCAAAATGGTGTTGGTGCCTCTTTTTATTTTTCTTTTTTTTCCATTAAAGGTTGAGGCCAATTTATTAAACGAAGCCGAAAGTTATTTGCAAAAATTGAGAAAGATAACCTTTTTAAAAGACAGAAAGTCCTCTCTTGAAAGGCCAAAGCAATGTGTTTACAAAGAAGATCTAGAAGGGGAGGTCGATGACCATGGAAAAACCTCCCAAAACCTCCTCCTGCAATTTAAGGAAATGACGGAACTTCTTAAAAAAGGAGAGTGTCGTGAAGCAGGAAAAAGCACCTTTTTAAAAATAGAAAAAGACTTAGAAGAGATGCGAAAAATTCAAGAAAAATTTATGAAAGATAGTAAAATGAAAACAGCAAAAAAGGGATTAACTGATTTTAGTGGTGCAAGGTGGGATCCGGCCTTAGGAAATAAAGTTTTAGAAAATTGGGGGAAATTGACACAAGTTCCTGCTTGTAAGGATCGTTTTAAAGCAAGAAAAGTTCTTGGGTATATGACCAATTTTACAACAAACCTTCTTTTTACAGGCATGCTTGTTCCGGGAAGAATTGGTCAAGTCTCTGCTTATTATAACTTGGCATTAGGCTCAACAATGAAGCTTTTTAGGATGATTTTAGAATCATATACTGATTACGTTGATCCTATTCAAAGAGAGGCCTTTTTAAAAATGAATTGTGCTTTTTTCGAGTACGAAAATATTCTGGATAGGGAGGGTTTTTTTTCTATCCACTCATTAGAGCAAAAAGAAGAATTATTGAAAATTGAAAAGACTTACCTTCCTAAACTTCAAAACTATATTGATAAAATAAAAAAGCCTATGAATAAACATCAGGAAGCGTTTTTTATCAAAAATTATGGAGATGTAAACTATTCCATCTTTAGTTTTTTTCAAGATATTAAGCCAATCGTAAAAACAAAAGGAAGAGGAAGTCACTTAAAACCTAGAATAAAGGGACCTCTTGTAACAAAGATTTGGAATAGTTACGATTATATCGTTCTTAAGAAAAATTGGGAAAAAGCTAAACTTGATTATGAAATGAAATCGGCTTTTCCTTACTTTATTATTGTGTTTAAAAATAACTTTAAGGGATATACTGATCATAATTCTTTTGTCTCAAAAATGATGAGAGACAATAAAGAGTGGAATAGAGTGCTAGACTTTTATTTTGATGGCCTTACTCCTCTCGTCGAGCATTATGATAGTATGGGAAAAAAGAGCCTAACGAGCTTTCAAAAAACTCGGGAATATCTCCTTCTTCAAAAGATCATTCGGTATAGGGATGTTTTTTATCACAGAATAAAAGTTCTTAATAACATTGTTAAGGGGGAGCTAGGCTTTCTTGAATATGATGATGGAAGAACGGACAGGTGGCGTATTGAAGATGAGTACAAGACATTTGAAAAAAATATCTTTGGAAAAGAAGGAAAAAAGTTTATTTCTAATATTAATTACAGTGCCCAAAAAAGCATTAAACTCATTAAAAAGCAATATAAGATCATAGTGGACGAGTATGAATATAAAAAAGAGTTTACTGAGAATCTTTCAAGTGAAGATAAAATGAAGGCCTATTGTGCTGATATCAATTATTATATTGATTCTTACGATGACTATAACACCATCGTTCGCCAAGGCCATGACTTTATTAAAATTAACTCCCGTTATTTCGCAAGGAGTGATCATAAGAAAAAATGGACACGGTATTTTCAAAGAAAGGCCTGGCAGGAAAGATACCTTCACAAAAATTATATTAGCCTTTTAAAAGCTGAAGAATTAAGGAAGGAGATTCAAAAATGGAAAGAAGAAAATAAGGACAAAGTGGAAGATTTTCCAGAGGCCCTCATGAAAAAATTAAAAGAAAAGAAAAATAGTTTTAGTAAGAGGACGCTTGGTCGCCATATCCTCAATCGGGAAATTCATAGCATAAACTTAAAAGATATTATTGAAATTAAAGAGAAGCATTGCAAGCAGTCCACAAGACAGTAAATCTAATTTTAAAAATTCCCATGAATAAAGACAAAGAGGGACTTGGCTAGACTTAACATCTCTTAAGTCGTATTGTCCTTTAAGTTAGAAACATAAAAAATGGGTTTTTCTTGTGCGTAGAGTAATTATTTCGTTGATCTTTTTCATAAATATTCTTTTTACTGTGAAGGCTTTGGCCCTTCCTCCTATTATTGCTATAGGTGACCTCCATGGTGATTATGAAGGGACCCTTACTCTCTTAAAAAAAGCTGACATCATAGATGAAAAGTTAAACTGGATTGGTGGAAATAAAATCTTAGTTCAGTTAGGTGATCAGATAGACCGCGGAGCAGGTGATAGGCAAATCCTTGATCTTTTTGAGTCTTTAAAAAGAGAGGCTCCTAAGTTTGGTGGGAAGGTTCATCCTCTAATAGGAAACCATGAGGCCATGAATGTTTACGGTAACTTTAAATATGTTTTTCCAGACAAGGCCTTTTATGACTTTGAAAACTTTTTGAGCGATGCGCCTAAAAATTATGTTGAAGAATACAGTTCTTATCAGCAGGGAAGGTTTCACGCTTTTTTTCCAGGTGGTGATTACGCAAAAATTCTTTCTAAGAGGAAGGCCATTTTGAAATTAGGTCCTTATGTATTTGTTCATGGTGGTGTTCTTCCAAAGTACGCCCGTATGGGAATTGAAACATTAAATAGAGAGGCTTCGGAATGGATGGAGGGAAAAAGGAAAAGACCCCATTGGATAACTGATTCTAACGGGCCCTTATGGGTTAGGTACTTTTCAAAAAAAACAACGTCCTCTCATTGCGAAATGTTAAAAACATCCCTTGATATTTTAAAGGCAGAAATAATGTTTGTGGCCCATACTGTTCAAGACAGTGGCATTAACTCTGCTTGTGATGGAAAAGTTGTCAGAACAGATACTGGTATTTCTTCCTATTATGGGGGCAAAAAGGAAGCTGTTTTAATTAGAAATGGGAAGCTTTATCGTATTCATTGAATTTTGATCGTTAGATTATAAACTCCTCCTTTGGTATCTTATTAATGACTCTCTTCATTTTCTCGTTAGTGTAGATTGCTGTTATTTATTTTTAAAATAATGCTAGAGTTTGTTCCGCCAAAGCCAAAAGAGTTTTTAAGGATGTAGCGGACATTACAATGTTTAACTTCCAGGCAATGATTTATTTGAGAGGCTTCATCTATGTCGGTAAGATTAAGGGTCGGGATGATCATTCCTCTTTTGGCGGACTCGATCATGGCTATAATCTCATTGACTCCTGAAGCACCAATTGTGTGTCCAAAGTAAGATTTTAAAGCTGTTACGGGAGGGGTTTTTTCTCCAAATACTTCAGAGATGGCCTTTGATTCGTAGATGTCCCCTTTTTTAGTTCCTGGTGAATGGGAGCCAATCCAATCGATATCCGTTGGGTTTAAGTTGGCCATTTTAAGAGCGCTTTTCATTGCTTTTATAGGAGACTTAGCTGAAGGCTCCATGGCGAGGTTGTGAAATGAGTCTGAGGTGCTTGAAAAACCAACAATTTCCGCTTGTATATTAGCGCCTCTTTTAAGAGCGTTTTCACGTTCTTCTAGAAATAGTATTCCTGCCCCTTCAGCTGAAACGGTTCCATTCCTATCACTTGAAAATGGTTTACATCCATTCTCGGATTGACTTTCTGCTAAGGCTAATTTTGAAAAACCTAAGTGCCAGACATCCTCAAGAGGAGCATCAACACCTCCTGTAATCATCATATCGTGGAAGCCGCCTGCTATTTCAAGGTAAGATTGCTTAATTGCAATGAGTGAAGAAGTGCAAGCGCTGGAAGCTGAAGTGGAAATTCCCTTGGTGCCCAGTTTTATTGAAATTTGAGCAGGTGCTGAGTTTGGTATCATTGAGGCAAGGTGATGGTAGCTTATCTTAGAGTAATCTTTATTTGAAAAAAACTTTGAAGCTTCTGACATTTTTCCTAGCCCAAAGAGTCCTACCCCTATATTGACTCCAATTCTGAAAGGGTCATAACCAAACATGTCTGTTTCAAAAAACTGTTCCTCTTTCGCCAGGTCAAGGGTCGCAGATACTGCGAACTTTGCGATATCGTCAAGGTAATCGACTTCTTTGGATGAAAAATAATCTTCTTTGATTTTTGTTCGATCAACTTGACCTGAGAAGGTTGTTTGCCTGGGGGCAATCGTTTTATATTTTTTGGAAAAACCCTGCTTGCCGTTTAGAATATTGGACCACATCTCACTGTTCCCATATCCAAGTTCCGTAATACTATTTGTTGATGTAATGACAATTTGTCTTCCTTGCACTTTTTCACCACCAGATCAGAAAAAATAGAGGCAACCAATAAACATATATTCTATTTGGCATTTTAAGGAATGGACAGTTAAAAAATTTATATTTATTTTTACCTCTTCTTATAAAATAAATATAAATATATGGGAAAAGAAAAAAATTATACTATTAAAGTCATGAATTAATCGAAATTTCAATAAAAAAAAATATGAGCTCTGGGTTTGCTTTATTTTTTTTACCAAAAAATTAGTTTAAAGTTTTTGATCGCTTTCTTGAGAAAAAACTAAGGTTTATCAAAATCAAAATCGATAAGTAATGAAGAGGAGATGCTTTCTTATGCGGATTTTGATTGGAACACTGGTTTTTAGTTTTTTGGTGTATGCTTTTATTTTTGTGAACAAAGCGGAAGTTGATCTTAACACCGAAGAGCTCGGAGAAGTTCTTGAAAAAGAAAATAAAGAATCTAAAAATCTAAATTCTGAATCTTTAGAGTACGCTTTTGAAAAAATAAATAAAAAAATTGAAAAAGATAAAGAAAAAAAATCAGAGAAGAAAAAAATTGAAAAAGCATCGACTTCTAAAGAAGACCAATTCGAGGGAAAATTAAAAGAAAAGGCTTTTGTTGGAATGGTGGCTAAGAAAGCCATAGAAGGCTTTGAAAGAGCGATGAGTGGAGAGGAAGTCTCTGCTGAGGAAATGGATCTTTTAAAACAAGCCTTCAACGAACTCGATGACCCTAAAAAGCAAGTCAATATGGCCAAAAAGATTTTAAGGGATTTACCAACTGAAACCAAACTTCCTATGAGGGCCCTTTTTTGGACATTAGCAGGTGAGGTCATTAAAGATAGGGCTTTTGTTAGGGAAGAGGTCTACCCAGATTTGATAGCGACTTTAAACTCAGATCCTTCTGAAGAAGACCCAGAGGGTATTATGACAACAAGTATGATTTTTCATATTTATGTTGGTAAAGACCCTTCTCAAGATGTTTTTGATAAATCAATTGAGATTATAAAATTACAAAAATCAGACCAGGCTAAGAAGATGCTCTTTTCAAGGCTTTTATTGACTTATGGAGATAAATTAGAGGGAAAAACTTATAAAGACTTTTAATTTATGGTCCTTTTTTCTAGAAACGCTTTTAAAAAGCAAATTAATTTGGGCATTAAAAAAAGGGTGCGGTTGGTTTAAAGGAATTGTAAGTATAAAGAAAACGGACTTTAAATGATAAAAATAACTTTTTTATTCTTTAATTCTGAAAAAAGTTAAAAATAGGAATTAATTAGGCTTTAGAAGTTTTGAGAGGAGATATCGAATGAAAATTATATTACCACTTTTTATTATCATGCTCTGTTTAGATGCTTACAGTGGGGGGAAAAGGTCGAAATCCAAATCAAAACCAAAACCTTCGGCTTTTGTTAGAAATAATAGCTGTGCTTACCTTTTTGAACATGCTCACTTCAAAGGGAAAAGATGGGAGTTTTGCCCTGGCAAGAAGAGTCCAACGCATAAGGGATGGAATGATAAAGCAAGTTCTATTTGGGTCCCAAAGAATGGAAAAGTTCATGTTTGTACCCACAATCACGGAGGTCCTTGCAGGAGCTATTTTAGAGATGTTTCCTGGGTGGGACACCATATGAATGATAAAATTTCCTGGATTAAGTATAGCTCATTTGAGCAAAATGATTTCACGATGGTCTTAATGAGTGACCCTCAACTCTATTGGGCCTGTCACACAAAGGAGTGCAAAGACAGAAAAAGTGGAGAGCAGCCCCAAGGGATATTAACAAATGACTGGCACGTAAAAAGTATCAATACTCTTGTGAATCAAATACCTTTTTCTCAGTTTGGAGGAGTCATCATTAATGGTGATTTAACTGCCTTTGGTCACGAACATGAATATAAAAAATATATTTCCTATTACGAGTCCCATAGTTTTAAGCATAACCTCTACCCGGGTCTTGGGAATCATGACTATGGAAAAAATAATGTGGATGATTGTTGGACTAATAATTGTGCTCGAAGAATGGTTAAGTATATGGTCGATAGAATTCCGAGCTTTAATCCAATAGCGACTGATTACAATACAAAAAGTTTTTATAAATTTCCTAGTCGAAGGTTTCAATACAATGGAAGCTTTGGTTATGCTTTTGATATTGGGCCTTACCGATTCGTGCAACTCCATAACTATCCAACATGGAAAAAAAGTTTTAATGGATGGAATTTTGCAAAGGCGAGGCGGGATCACGTGAATGTCAGTTCCTCTATGGGCTGGATAGAAAAGCTTTTGAAAACGAACCCTAATAAGATTTATATTTTTAATTGGCATGACCCAAAAGAGTACTTTAAAAAAGAAGACCAGAAAAAACTTGTGGATATGTGTACAAATAGTGGCGCTAAATGCCCAGTCGTTTTCACAGGTCATTATCATGCTGTCAATGGCTTTTTGAGGAATTACCAGGGAAGTGGACGAAAAAAGATTCCCGTCTACCTTTCAGGTTCACCCTCTTACAGTAATTACTTAAAGGTTCGTTTTGAAAATGACAAAATTACCATCACTAAAATAAACGCAGTTTTAGGCAAGGCGGAAGAATACGGTACGCCTACAGTCATTAACGTGAAGTAAGAAAACGTTTCGGATTATTTTGGAATTTAATCAAATCATCCATAAGCCTCTCTCTTGTGAGGGGAGGGGCTTGAAAAAGAGCGTGCTTCATTCCTCTAAACTCTTTTAGCTTCCAAGGTCTATGGGCCCTTTTTCCTCTTAAGTAAAAATGCCAAGCTGCTTTATTTTCAACCACAGTGTCTTTTTTGGCAACAGCAATAAAGACGGGGATTTTGATGGCCATCGTGACGGTTTTTAATGACATCTGGGCCTTAAAGCATTGGTTAAGCCACCACCAGGTGGGAGGCCCACACTTAGATGGGTGTTCATTAAACTCCCTAAAAAAAGTTGGGTCAGTCGTAAGTGAGCTCTCTTTGAAGTTGTCTGTTTTAGAAAACTCAAAGCGCCTAAGTTTAAGTTTGGGGAAGAAGCGGAAAAGGGCGTCGTAAGTTTGACTTACTGTTAAGAGTTTTTTGTTCACTAAAAAATGTTGGACACCAGTAGACTTTAACCCTAAAAAAGGCGAGATCAGACTCAAAGTTCCGCCTTTACCGAGGTTCTCCTGATTTAGTGTCGCAAAGAGTGTCGCAATGAGGCCACCGGTTGAGTGGGTTATAAGGTGGACAGTTTGGTAGATTTTTCGAAGCGCAAGAACGATGGTTTCCAGATCTTCAATATAATCATGAAAGGAATCTATGTGGGCCCTAATACCTTTAGATTCTCCCTGCCCCCTTAAGTCATAAAGGAAAAGATCTTTATCATTTTTTTCTGTAAAGGCAGGAATCAAATGCTCGTACATTTGTGTTGATTCGTTTCTTCCTTGGACTATAAGGGAAATACTTTTTTGAAAGGTAGGGCCATTTGCAAGGTGTATTTGGTAGTGAAGGCCCAAGGGCTTAAGGTCTTTTTTTAGTCCCTTTAATTGGGAAGGCTCTTTCATTTCGATATTTTTATTTTTTTATTTTTCAAAAACTTTCTGAATTTTGAATTCTAGAATATCTTTTGTAATAGGCTTGGCTATAAAATTATTAACACCCTCTCTAACTGCAATAACAACGTTACCCTCAGCATTTTCTCCAGTGATCATAATAAAAGGTGTTTCTTTAAGGTTTTCATCTTTTCTAACAGCTTTAAGAAGTTCAAGACCTGTCATTTTAGGCATATTCCAGTCAGATATGATTAGTTGAAAAGGGTCATCTTGCTCATAGGCTTCCCTAATCATCTTCCACCCCATATCTCCGTCAAATGCTGATGAGATATTTGATAGTCCTAGAGTTTTTAACATTTTTTTGTATGTTAAAAGGAGGGTTTTCATGTCATCAATTATGAGAACTTTAATATCTGGATTTAAACTCATGACTTGCCTTCCACCTTGGGTTTCCTAGTTCACCATTCAAAGTAAGTTATCGGAAAAATGAAAAGAGGCTTTAGCAACTTATGCTCTCTAAGAAGCTTGAGCTTCTTTTTTTTAGTTTTTTATTATCCTTTAAAAGGCCGACAAAAACAAATTGAACAGAGGATCTTATTTTTGGGCCTTAAAGTATTCATTCAAGCCCTTGCCCAAACTAGTCAGGTTTGGCTGAAGGATCTTTTGGATAAGTCCTTCTATGGCCGGAAGTACTTTCTTGACTAAAAACTTCGGAACACCTGGAACTTTATTAGGGTGAATAACGAGGTCGCAAGTTAAAGTAAGTTGTGTTTTATTGGGACCAAGTTCGCTAATGACATTTTTGCCGGTCGCGTCGTATATATCATTGCCCCAAAAGGATTCAAGCTCATATTCGACCAAAAATTCTTTATCATTCCAGACAGCTTTATCTTTCCAA
The DNA here is from genome assembly GCA_002715375.1 of Halobacteriovoraceae bacterium. GTDB lineage: Bacteria > Bdellovibrionota > Bacteriovoracia > Bacteriovoracales > Bacteriovoracaceae > UBA7317. The sequence goes on along the minus strand of PAZA01000046.1, from coordinate 386 downwards.
CTCATAAGGTCTTCTTTAATAAACTTTTTTGCTATGGTAGGGATTTCTGCATTAGCATACCAGTGATTTGTTATGGCCGTAATCCCTTCACCCTTTTCAGTCCTATTAACCATTTCTATCTTACTGACATTAGGCATGTAGGGAACAAGCTTTTCAAGATCATTTTTTAGAACATTATAAACTTCTTCCCTAGAGCGAGGGATAATATCTTTGCTTTCTAATTTCATGGCTTGACCTCTTTTGGGAGTAGATTATTAAAGTTCTTACATTGTGAAAAGAAAAAAAACTGGTAAGCAAGAAGACGGCATGTTTAAACAAGTTGGTCTCCGCCACCGCCGCCGCGGCTAATAAAGGCCTTGCCAGCAGCTTCAAGTTCTTTAACTTTT
>PAZA01000045.1 GCA_002715375.1 Halobacteriovoraceae bacterium | reverse complement strand
TGTAAATGTTGTGATTAACTAACATTTGCTCAGCCCAAGTATCCGTAAAGTAATCACTGTTATCGATGTGGTGTGCCATCAAATCGTTGATTGTAAGATACTTTGAAAGAGTTGATGCCATTGGAAAGGCTAAGTGCTTTTAGTTTAGCGTCAAGTATTTTACCACCGTACTGTTCTACAACTAGCAGGACCACCAGTTCCGCATTGTGCTATGTGGCTCATACCTGATGCATATTTCTTGTTCTTTAGTTGTGTTTCAAGTGTTGAACATAATTCACTTACCTTAGAACATGACTTACCTGATGTTATATCAGCATAATGGACAGTAACAGGATCTATTGTGATACCTTTTTCTGTGGCTTGTAACATGTGATGTCGGTAGCTACCTACTTTGTATCTAAATCCAGTACCACCTTGTCTCAGATTACCATAGTATTCTGCACGTAATTTATCATCTATCCATACTGCAACTGAACCTGAATCACTCCAGTCTATACGAAATGTTACTCTAACCCAACGACCTTTTAGGCTTTGAGTATTAGCAAGTGTCATAAAATAGGCTTCTGAGTTATTACATTCTTCTGAGCCGCTTGACCATTTCTTACATGTTTGTTTATCTGAACCACTCAATCCCAACATGAAACGATTGTTGTTTATTGAGAATGATATCGGTGGTGCTCCTGTATCTGTTTTACCTTTCATTCGTTTGAAGTCTGCAAATGTTAAAGTATATTCTGGTATTTGAGTATCTTTAGCTATATTGAATTTAAATGTATACCAAGCAGTGGTATTTGCAGGTGTTGATTTACGTAATTGTATCTGCCAACGTTGAGCAAAACCTTCGACACCTCGTCTAGCCCAATCAACCTTACCTCCTTTCATTGAATAATCAAGTGTAATTGACATAGCATCTTCACCAGAAACATTTTGATAAACAACTGCTTTATCTGTTACATTCGCATGATTTTCTTTAAACATCTTTTTATCAAATGCAACTGTTGAATGCTTTATAGTTCCGGCACAAGAACAAAGAAAAAAACAAAGAAGAAGAGCAAAATGATATTTCATAAAGCTATTATAACCCACGTTAGCTTTTCCCAAATCTAAAAAAATCAGCATAAAAACGAGGGTTATTTATAAAGAACTATTTTTGTTTTGGAAAAGTTTTTGTTGGTTCTTTTTTTAGAGGTTTTTCAGTTTTGAATTTAAATTTTTTTTTATTAAGAGTAACTTACCTTAACCGAAAATTGAATCTAGGGTTTTTCCGTCAACCTTATAAACTTCCAGGTCGTCACAATTAAACCATTCTATTGTCCCATTTTTTTTACAAACACAAAGCTTTGTTTGTTCGACAGTACTCGGTTTTGTTTTATTATGAAAAAAACCAAGTTCTTCACCATCTTTAAGATTATAATTGCCATGGCTTCTACCGTAACCAGCACCCAAAAGTAGATATTCTTCATTAGTTTTTTTGTGTTTTAGAATAGTTGCCATAAGTCTTCTCCTTTATTCAATTCCCTTACAGAGCCATTCACCATTAATCTAACTCTAAGAAATTAAGATTTCTCTTAGCATAAGCTGATGCACAAAATTTATGATCTTAACGACTCACTTTTTAAATTCAAGAAAAATTAATTTTTCCTAATTAAGAGAATTTTATATTAAGTGATTTATCAATTTCTTTTTTAGTGAGACTTTCCTTTCCTACAAACTGTCTCGTAAATTGTTGCGTAATTCGCAGCTGCTTGTGAGTATAAAACTGCCTTCTTATCATTATTCTTTTTTTTCCATATAGCATCTGCAACTTTAACGAATAAACCAATTGAATCATATATACCTTTGCATGCTTTTTTTGGATATTTTTTTTCATTGGCAAAGACACCATTTGTTGAAGCAAATAAGGTTAGTACTAAAGAAATAATAAAAATTTGTCTTATTTTCACTTTTAACTCCTAACTTGAAATTAAAGAAAGATTTGAAAAATTAAAAAGTATTTTTCCGAACTATCTAATATTCATTTATCGTATATTTTTCGAAAACCTAAAATTTTTCCTAACCTCTTTAACTCCCTCAGTCACTGAGGTTTTTTCAAATTTATTTAAGTTTTGCATTAAAGATGAGACAAAACTGGCCTAAAAAAATTAAGTTTTTATTCTCAAAATTTTAATAGAGTGGTAAAAGTCCTTGAAAAGGGAAAAGGCTTAATAAAATTTATGGAACCGCAACTCGAAAAAATACTCCTCTCCTCTACAAGGTCTCGCACCATAAAAAAGATAGAATTGATTCAAAAGCTTTGGAGTGGATATGGAAGTCTCAATAGAGTTGTCTTGAACGATAAATCTGTCATTTTAAAATTAATTAAGTTTCCAAATAAAAGCAATCATCCCCGTGGATGGGATACAAGTATTTCCCATGAAAGAAAAGCACACTCTTATCGTGTCGAAATGAATTGGTACCAGAACTTTAATCAACCAATCACTCACTCTAAAATTCCAAGTTTAATTCATCAGGGAGAGTTAAAAGAAAAGGAAAAATTTCTTATCCTCGAGGACTTAACGGTCTCTGGTTTTGCTCCTAGAGTGAAAATAAGTCAAACCCAAATAAAGCTTTGCTTAAAATGGCTTGCCAAATTTCACTCCCATTATCTGAATATGAAGCCAAGTCAACTCTGGCCGATTGGAACTTACTGGCACCTAGATACCAGGCCTGATGAATTCAAAGCAATGAAAGATAAAGATTTAAAAAAAGTTGCCCACCTCATTGATCAAAAGCTGAACTCTTCAAAGTACAAAACAATTGTTCATGGAGATGCTAAAATCGCCAACTTCCTCTTTAAGGAGAATGAAGTTGCAGCAGTTGATTTTCAGTATGTAGGCGGCGGGATCGGTATAAAAGATGTTGCCTACTTTTTAAGTAGCATCTATAACGAGAAAGAACTCTCTCAAAAAGAATCATGGTGCCTTGACACATATTTTAAAGAACTCGCTAACAAGGAAGTTGAAAAAGAGTGGCGGGACCTTTACCCTTATGTCTGGTGTGATTTTTACCGCTTTTTAAATGGCTGGTCTCCAGGGCATTACAAACTGAACTCTTATTCAGAGCGAATGAAAAATAAGGTACTTGAATGGATTTAACGATTGACCAACTTAAAGAATTAACAAAATTAGCAAAGAAAGCTGCACTGGAAGCAGGAAAAGTTATTAGTGCTGCCCAAGGTAAAAATATCTCTACCCAATCGAAACAAGGGGGAGAGAATATTGCTTCCCAAGTTGTCACTGAAATAGATTTAAAAGCAGAAGATGCGATTCTCTCTGTCCTCGAACCTACATTAAAAAAATACAATATTGGCCTACTTGCAGAAGAAGGCAGTGCTGAAAATACATGCCGTTTTGAAAAAAATTATTTTTGGTGTATTGACCCCCTCGATGGAACACTTTGTTTTAGCCGGAACGAAGATGGTTATAGTACTTCTATTGCCTTGGTATCAAAATCCGGCATCCCCACCATAGGAGTTGTTTACAATCCTAGAAGCCAAACTCTTTACCACGCCATTAAAAATCAAGGCGCCTATAAAAATGATTCTCCTTTGACCGTGAACGACGGATCAAAAGTTCTCACTCTTCTCTTTGATCAAAGCTATACGAAACACCCTCTGTTTGAAGAGCAAGTAGATACTTTAAAACAAAACTTAAAGAAAGTTGGATTGAAAGAACTTAAGCTCCATCACTTGGGTGGTGCTGTTATGAATGGTATAAGCACTATAGATTTAGCCCCGGCCCTTTATTATAAGTTTCCTAAAAAAAACCTAGGCGGGGGTAGTCTTTGGGATTTTGCAGCTAGCTCCGTTATTCAATCTGAGGCCGGTGGCCTAAATAGCGACTACCATAATCAACCTCTTGACCTCAATCGACCAGACTCTACCTTTATGAATCACAAAGGCATCATCTACGCAAGCTCAGCAAAGCTTCTTGATCTCATTCCTAAAATGAATTGAAAAAAATTATTCTACAGATTGGGTCTAATCATTTAATAGGTATTTTAATTTTTAATTTTTTCTAAATTAAAAACTTTTTTATTAAGCTTTATATTATCTTTAAGTAAAACAATTAAAGTAATAAAAATAAGACTTAATGATATAAATTGGGAGGTTGATAAACCAAAAATAATTCCTCGAATATTGTCACCTCTAAGAAATTCATTAAAAAAGCGAAAAATTGCATAAGAAATAAGGTAAATACTTAAAAAATAATAAAAGTTTTCTTTTAGGGTCTTATTCTTTTCTTTAAGTATTTTAATCGTTAGAAAAGCTCCTAAAAAGAGTAGAAATAAGCTTTCATATAGCTGGACAGGATGCCTTCCTCCATCGAATAGAAAAATATTTAAAGGTAAATTGCAAATTTTTCCAAAACAACAACCTGAAAAGAAACAGCCTATACGCCCTACTGCGTGAGAAAAGCATATAGCAGGTAAAACGCAGTATAGAGAAAAGATATTAAATTTCTTAAAAATGAGGCAATAAAAGTAAATAAAGGTCCCACCAAACAATAACCCACCGAAAAAAACAAAGCCTCCCCCTAGCCAAAAATCAAGTGAGCTTAAATGAATTAAAAAATTCGTTCCCGATGAGAAAATGAGAAAGAAAGCCTTGGATCCAATCCAGGAACTTAAAAAGGTTCCTGCAAATAATCCCATAAAACGCTTATTGGATAACATCTTTAACTTCAAAACTAGTAGCGAGAGCTCATAGCCTAATCCCCAAGCCATCCCCATAAATACAAAGTAGATTGGAACATTAATAGAATGGAAATTCATTATTTACCTAACTGAAGTCTCTTTTCTTAATTTCAACCTAAAACATTCAATTTCAAATTAATATTTGATCAATTTTCTTTAAAAAGCTGAATAAAAAATTATATAAACAAAAAAGATAGACACTTTATTATAAATAGTAAGAATAAAAAAAGTATACTAATTTATTCAGAAATAAAGATCTTTCCTTAAAATCCTTAAGGGCTTTCAAATTTTTATTAATTCCATAAGTTTTAAGAAAGCTTTAAATAGGCTTTTTAAGGAAATTCAGACATCAAATTTAATATAGTAAAAATATGCCTAAATTAATATGGATCAAAAAAATAGTATATATTTGTTATATCTGTCTTAAATTTAAACAAGGATGTAAAAATGAAAATATTGTTGGTCTTATTTGCTTTTTTTATATCAGTTCAAAGTCAATCCTCAACTGTTCGTGTCGCATTAGAGAACAAACCTTGGGAACCATACTACTATGGAACAAAGAAAATTGAATCGTCTAAATCTGGAATTATGATTGAATTATTAAAAATGGTTGAAAAAAATATAAAAAAAGAAGAAGCCTTCAAAGACTTTAAGTTTAAATTTAAAAGAGTTCCTTGGAAGCGTTGTCTGAGTTTACTAAAAAAGAATAAAGTTGAAGCGCTCCTTGGAGCCAGTTTTAAAGAGAAAAGAAGAAAAAATGGCGAGTACCCTATGAATGGATCTTCGCCGGATAAGTTAAAAGGTATTGCTAACGCTTCTTACTCTTTTTACAAAATGAAAGGATCTTCAATAAAATGGGATGGCAAGAATTTTGTTAACCTTAAACCAGAAATGAAAATTGGTGTGACTCTAGGTTACTCTATCATTGACTTCCTAAAAGAAAAAAAGATTGAGACTTTTGAAGCAAGACTAACAACAAGTACTTTAAAAATGCTTCTTAAAAAGAAAGTCGTTGGCTTTGCTGGTTTTACAGATATCGTTGATCCGTATTTAAAAGAAAGTAAGTACAGTCAAATTGTAAAAGATAATATCCCGCTTAAAGAAAAAACATATTATCTTATGCTTTCAAAAAAGATTCTTTCAAAGAATAAAGCTTTATCTGAAAGAATTTGGGAAGAAATTAAGAATGTAAGAGGTAGTAAAGAATATTCTGAATTAGAAAGAAAATACAGAGAACAATAATTGAAAGGCAGCTTTATGCTGCCTTTTTACCTTTCTCTTCGAAGATTTCCTGAATATTTGATGTTTTTTCCAAAACAATTCTATAAGGATCAATAAGATTATTTTTAATATTTGATTCATTAAGGTTTTTTCTTTCAATACCGGCTATTTGCTTAACAAGAGAAGAAAGATTCTCGTATACCCCTGATAATTCCTCTTCCTTAAAAGCTCTCAGTAAAAAAGATAAAACCTTAGTTCGTTGATGTATAAGATCTATAGTTCTTTCAAACTCTGGGTAGAGTTTAGCGACTTGTACAACTTTTTGAAGTTTTTCCTTACTAATACTATCAATTTCCCTAACAAGAAAAACATATTCAAAGAGGTTTCTAAAAATTTTTTCAATATCGTTTATCTTTTCCAGAATAGTTGCAGATAAATGCTTATCAATTTTAAATTTAACAGGATAAAGAATTTTTAGCGTGTCCATATAGATTAAAACACAATCCAAAATATCACATAATAACGATGTTAATTGAAGTTGAAACTTTATCTCAAGAGATGCTTTTTCGAGAGTATCAAAAAGGTCTTTTTCAGAAACAATTTCAGATAATTTTTCTTTCAAAGCCAAGTTATTTTGAATATTAATCATGAGTTGAGCATAGCAATTTTTGAAACTTTCTACGAAATGATCCTTTCCATATGTATCTGAAAGAGGAGATACGAAATCATCTAATACATATATAATATTTTGGATTTGAATTTCTAATTTTTTAGATAGTAACTCTTTATCATCTATAAGAATAATTTCTTTTAAAAATTTAAAATGTAATTGATCATTCTTAGCTTGCTTGTAATCTCCTTCAATATCTGTCACATCATCGACCATAACCAATAATTTCTCCACCATTTTCTCTTGATTAAACAAAGGCGAATAATCCAATTTTAAAATCATTCCCATTTCATTTTCTTCATCAGGAAGCGTTATTTTTTTTGGAAGATAATCTTTACCTATAAGATAATCTAACTCAGTACCTTTTTTAAAAATATGATCAAAACCTGACACTAAGTCTGAGAATTCCTTAGTTCCCTTTTTTACGTTAATAAAAAGGAATTCTGATGCCTTTAAGCCAACAATATCTTTTTTAAATATATTCTGTGAATATTGAGATACTGGTGGAGTTATTTTATAATCTTTACCAATAGAAAATACAGCCGTTTTCATATTATTCAAAAGAGTAGCGACATTATTTTTCTCTTCCATTATTTCAGCTGTAGCATCTTTAACTTTATCTTCTAAATTTAAAGTGTAATCTTTTATACTTTTGTGAGTTTTATCAAGATTTTGCTTCATGATATTAATGGATAAAACAAGGCTTTCCAGTTCATCTTGTTTTTTAGAAGAAGGACGATCTAAGATAAGATCTTCAGATTTCAAATTATTTAAATCCAAATTTTGAGCATACACCGCCATTTTAGCAAGATGTTTTCCAACCAAGGATTTAAAAACAAAAAATATTAAGAATACATTTAAAAATATCTGAACTAGTTGAACTCCTCCAAAAAAATTAATTTTGCTTTTAATTTTTTCATCGATTCTATTTTTTGAAGCAAATATAGTCAGATCGGCTACATGCTCTTTGGAACTTTCATCCGTAACAAAAACTTTAATTACCCTTTTTTCAAAATTTTTGTTCAAGCCTGGTAGAGCATCTTTTGGAGGAAATTCATAAAGAATTTCTTCTTTGTCATCTGGTTCACTAATAAAAGTGTAACTAAAATCATCTTGGGCTATTAAACCTTTAAGGAATGACATCACCTTAGGTTCATCTTCACCATAAATATCAACACCCAAGGTGGTAGTTCCTCGTTCAAGATTTTCAAATCTTTCTTTCAAGCTCGCATCGAAGTCTTCACGGTCTTTTTTTATTTGGAAAAGAAGAACAATAATAGAAACAAAAAGATTAATCAATATAACAAAAGTGATTACTTTCTTAGCAATGGAAGTTGTTTTATTTTTTTCCAATTTCAACTCAAAATCCTTTAAAAAACAACGTATTAATTATCGACAATTCGAACCGGGTCATTAAAAATAAAAAATAACCATTTTTATTGGTATGTCTTTTATAAGGATTAAATTTTTAGATTTTTAGAGATTATTTTTTCAGATCACCTGAAGGTGTTGCATTTTTCTCCAATTATCATAATCTTTGCACGCATCAGAAGCTCTTTTGACCCTGTCTAATCTGTTAAAACCAGTCGCACTCAACATAGAAGAACCAATAAAACCCCAAAATGAATCTGCCTTTCCCGATTTATACATTAGAACAAGGCCACCAATTCCCGCAAGAAGATTTAGAGTATATTCCGAAAAATTATACCTACCAGTGGTTCTTTTTAGACATTCCTCATAACTAGAAAAGGGTTTTTTCTTATACTGACTACCCTTTATGGGTGTTATGACGGAACAACCACTTAAAACAATTAAAATAGTCAAACTTAGAAAGGCGATTATTCTTTTCATACAAATTCCTCAATTATTTTTTTCCAATGATTTTTAATTATTAAAATTACGATTTTATCGTCCCTAAAAACTTTCAACATAAATTTAAAATTAATTTTAAAAATAAAAAATAATAATCTTAATATTTTTATAAATAAAAAATTAACCATTAAGCAGAGGGAGAGACGATTAAGTAGTCAAAATAAATCCAATTATAGAATGAGAAGAAAAATAGATATCTAATTTTTTATTTTAAAATATCTTCACTTATATTTCCTATAAGAGCATTCATTTTTTTTTATTAAAGACACCTAAATATGCGCAATGGAATAGAATCAATTCTCGATTTAAATAGCTTTTTAATTAAATTTAATTTAAAGTTATTTTTTATTATTTTTAACTTAGCCTAGGAAATAGATTGGTTATTTTTCAATTTAATTATCCAATACTCATGGAATTTTAAAAAAAGATATGTAGGCTAAAAATTAATTACCTGAGAACTCTTTAATTTCTTAAAAGGAAAACCGGATGATCGATAATAAAAAACCTATTTTAGTCACTGGGAGCAGTGGTTATATTGCCTCCTGGATTGTTCAGTATTTACTTGAAGACGGCCATCATGTAAGAGCTACTGTCAGAGATAAAAAAAATAAAAAAAAGATCGATCATTTGGAAAAAATTGGTACCGAAACAAAAGGCAAACTGGAGTTATTTGAAGCTGATTTAAATTTAGATGGCTCATTTGATGAAGCCATTAAAGGGTGTGAACTCGTCATTCATACCGCATCACCTTTTGTAATTGGAAAAGTTAAAAATCCACTTAAAGACCTTATTGAACCCGCGGAGAATGGGACAAAAAATGTTTTGGATGGAGTTAATCGGTCAGGAGGAGTAAAAAGAGTTGTCCTGACCTCAAGTGTAGCAGCAATGTACAGTGACTCAATTGATGTAAGTCAAACTCCAAAAGGAGTCTTTAACGAAGAATGCTGGAATACAAAATCTAATTTAAAGCATAACCCTTACTCTTATTCCAAAACATTAGCAGAAAAAAAAGCCTGGGAAATTCATAATCAACAAAATGAATGGGATCTGATTACAATAAACCCTTCCTTCGTTCTTGGCCCTTCCCTTTCTGAAAGAATCGACGGTGCTAGTGTCGATTTTATGAGATCTTTAGTTAATGGAAAATTAGCAACTGGCGTACCAAAAACTGAAATGGGAATTGTGGATGTAAGAGATGTTGCTAAAGCTCATATTAAAGCTGGATTAAACCCAAGTGCGAAAGGTCGGCATATTCTTGCAGCAAGATCTATAAGTATTCTTGAAATAGCAAAAATACTTAAAGAAAATTTTGAAAATAAATATAGGATTCCTAAAAAGGAAGTTCCCAAATTTGTATTTTATATTTTGGGACCTATTATAGCAGGGCTTACTTGGGAGTGGGTTTCTAAGAATATAGGATACGAAATCAAATTTGATAACTCTAAAAGTATTAAAGAGTTGGGTATCAACTATACTGACACAAAAGAGACTCTTGTTTCACATATTGAGCAACTTGAAAAGAGCAACTTAATTTTTAACAAATAAACATAAAAAAGTGTCATCTTGAATTGGACAAATGTTTTTTAATTTCTTCAGGCATCGATTGCCAAAGAGGATTATAGCGTAAACGCCTCATAAGTCCCTTTTTTAAATTCTTTTTAGTTACCTCCCCACTCCAAACTGCACCATCATAACTCTCACTTTTACATGCTTTAAAATCTTTAGATTTTTCGAGATAATGTTCACAATCTCTATAAATTCCTCTTTTGCCATAATAGGGATCATTAGGTGGAGTAATTAAAGAAAGATGAGATTGCCCATAGATTTTCTCTTTTAAATTATAACTTTTTATTTTCTTTGATTGCCCATCAAACTCTTTCAAATAAACTAAATCAGTATCTTTCTCTAAATAAACAAACGAATTAAGATTTTTAAATCCCTTTACCATTATTTTATGTACTTTCTTAGGGTCCAATGTCCTTCTATCCCCAGCGAAAAGAAAACTTAAAACCGGAACTTCAAGTGGTCTTTTCTTCAAAATATCTTCTGTCTCTTTTGCCAATCGATGGGTTTGAAGAGGCCCATTTACATCAGCAGATCGGTAACTATAAAAATCATCCTCTTTTCTTTTTTTCATGTAATCAACAAATAAACTACTTGGACTTAACATAAAACTATACCAAGGTAAGGCAAGAGCCGGAGAAAAAAGAAAAACTCCTTTAATAATTTTTTTCTCTATTGCCATTCTCACACTTAAAACTCCTCCAAGACTTGAACCAAGAAGGTAAACTTCATCAACTTCTTTTTTAAGTTCTTCAATATTCCAACTAACTAACCCCATCCAATCCTTATAATCAACATTAAAGTTATCTTCTATCTTTGTCCCATGGCCATTTAAAAGAATTCCTCTTGCCCTAAAACAATTTTGTGAAAAAAACTTTCCCAGAGGTCTCATAGAATAAGGAGTATTCCAAAGTCCATGAATAAGAATAATTCCTTTTTTCTTTCTGCCTGAACATTCTTTTTTAGGTTGAAAATCAAAAGGCATTATTTCATTAACTACATTTTTTCCTCTAATATTTCTTTTTATAATAAGTTCTCTCATTTTTTTGGTATAAGACTTATAATCTTTATAATAAGTCTTATTACCATCTTGAACTTTTTTATGAGAAGAAAGATTAGAACAAGAATTAAAATTTAAAAAAAGAATAATTAAAATAAAAACTTGAAACATTTTTTTTATCATTATTTATTTTCTCTTTGTGGAATATTTATTATAAATGATGTACCTTCACCTACTGTTGAATCAATCTCAAGACTGCCACCAATCTTTTCAATATTCGTCTTAACAACATCCATCCCAACACCTCTTCCGGAATATTCAGTCGCTTGTTTTTTTGTGCTGAAACCTGGAATAAGAATTAAGGATAATTTTTCTTTTTTGGTAAATTTATCAAAGCTTTCATGGTCCACTAGTCCTTTTTCCAAAGCTTTCCTATGAATATCTTCAGCGTCTATACCCCTTCCATTATCAGAAACAAAAATATTTATTTGTTCTTCATTTTCTTTAAGATTTAGTTGTATATTTCCTTTTTTCTCAATCCCATGATCAGCTGAATTTTGAATAATATGCATTAAGCTATCTTTAATTAAGATACTTAATTTTTTGTTTAAGTAAATATTGTCTCCTTCTATATTCAGCACAAGTTCTTTCTTCATTGAAACTGCCATATTTTTAAGACTTCCATGTAAACTTCCTAAAGATTCCTTTAAATCTTCAAACTCTAATTTTTTCATTTCCTTTAAAGCTTCTGATAATTTATTTTCCTTTAAAATATTTTTTATTTTTTCAACCGAGAAGAAAAATTGTTCTTTTGGAATTTCGACATACTCTTCTTCAATCTTCATCATTGTTTCATCAATATCTTTTCCATAAACCTCTTTGAAGAGGTCTAAATATTCCTCCATCAAATGATTTAATTTCTCATAAGCATTCGACATGGGAATTATTTTTTCTGTTCTCAAATCCCTGATTTCTTCAACCTTTCCTTCCAGAAAATGAATTTCCTCTCCCATATGAGATAAGTTATAAATTCTCGAGGTTCCTTTTAAAGTATGAACTACCCTAAAGAAAGAATTAATATCACCTTTATTAGCAGCAGTCTTTGCCTGATCCATTTGTAAAAGGGCTTCTCTAAAAAATACTTTTATTTCCTTTTTACTATTTGAAACAATCTCTTGAAGGCGTAGAGCTTTTATACTAGCTTTTTCTTTCTCTAGTTCAACTTCTTTTTCTAGTTTTAATACCTCCGTTATATCCTCAACGACTAATAAAATTTTTCTACAAATATAACTTTCATCTTCAATAGGTGAGTAATTTACTTTAAGGACTTGTTCTTCGGTCCGTCCCTTCTTTTTTGTAACTTCTCTAGGTAAATAATCATTTAATGTTTCATATTGAAGTCCGTCTTCATCGATACAAATATCGATTAAAAATTTAATCTTATGATAAACCTCACTTTTATTATCAATTTCTTCAAAAAGAATCTCAAAAATATTATGACCTTCAATATCTTTTCCAAAAATTGATTTTGCAAATTCTGAAACCGGTGGAACAATTTTTCCACCCTCTCCCAATGCAAATACGGCTTGATTCATATTGTTCAACAGTCTTTTTACGTCTTTTTCGGATTTTTGGGCCCTTTCTGATTGGTCTTTTGCCTCTTTAGTTTGGATATCAACTTCCTCTTGTAAATGTTCTGTTAATCTTTCTGCTGTGGTATACGCTTCATTAAATTTTCTTGCCAAAATATAGCTTTGTGAAAAAAGGAAAACAGACATTCCAAAACTTGTTGTGTGCCTAAAGCTAAAACCATTTTTTATGGCAAAGAACTCATAAAAAAGACTCATTATTGCAAAAGTTAAAGGGTAAAAAACAACTGCTGCATTTTTCTTTCTTCTAAAAGTCCATATTAAAAGTTCAATCAGAATTAAAATACCTGTTATACTAAAAATGAGGTTTCCAAAATTAATTATGTTTTTGTTTGAATAAAAATCAGATTTTAAAATTAAAATGAGAGGAGTTAAAATGAAACTCAAACTGATTGCGATATAAAAAGGAAACTTTGCAAAATTTTTACCAAAAATAGACCGGAGAAAAATGATTAGAGAGCTAGCACTCCAAGCAAAGGTTAAAAACTCTATCTTCTTTTGAAATTCATACCAATTTGGTGTTAATTTAAAAAAGTATTCCAAATAACCTTCGGTAGAAATCCCACGAAAAAAAAGAAGCCCACAAAAAAAGGCAAAACAAAGACTAGCTTTGTCTGACCGTCTTAAAAAAACTAAGGCCAAATGGTAAACCGTCATCATTAGAAGAAGACCTGAAATAATATGTTTACCTAACATTTTCTTCCTAACTTCTTCTTCAATTATAGTTGGATCACCTAATTGTGGTGGGACAAAGAATCCACCAGATCGATAATAATAATTCGTTATTTGAAAAATAACTGTTACATCACCTTCTTCAGAATAAATACTATCCAAAACAAACTTTTTACCTGGTAAGCTGCCATTTATACTTTCTGTAACTTTTCCACTTCCTAAAGTTTTTATCACCTTATTTTTTTGAATAAAAAATACTTTATACGATGAAACGATTCTGTCTAATTTTATTTTTAATAACATTTTCTTAGGCACATTTTTAAGAGTTGTAATATATGTACCAAATCCAAACTTTTGATATTTTTCTTTATAGTTGATCCATCTACCAGGTACTTTTTTTAACTTCACATTTGAGGGAATTCCATACTTTATTACTTCTTCAGGAAAAATTAATTTTCCCCAAACAAAATACCATTTTCCTTTTAAGGATATCTTCTTTGTCTCTTTAGTTTTTAGAGGAGATAAATCAAAAATGCTCTCCATTTCTTTCATTGAAGAAAAAGAGCTTTTCAAAAATAAAATAAAAAATAACAGAATAATTAAAGCTTTATTCATTTCAGAAAGCTCTTTTTTTAAAGTTTTCACAGCTCTCGTATCGAATTTTATCTCTAAAGTATAAAGCTTCTGACAAAAGCCTACTATGGACATCAAGTACTAATAAATTACAATTGATTACCGAAAATATGAAAATGAAAAAATTAATTTTTACCTTGGTATTTTTTTCATTTTTAGGTTGCACAGACAACTACATTTACTCTCCTTTAAACTCCCACTCTTTTATGATTGAATTACCGAAAGGTACAATTGATCGAGTTAAAGTGATTGATTGGAAAGTGGGAAGAGGGAAGTATTTAAATAAGATTTCTAAGGGAATTCTTGTTTCTTTAAATATACCTTCTATTTCTAAAAAAGATCTTGAAGATATAAATAAAAAAACTGAAGTAGACTCTTGGCTCATTAGAGTCTCTAAAATTAGTAGAACTGGAAATACTACAACTTTAGGACATATCACGCTTCCTCTCGTCCAAAAGAACTGGAGGAAATCATCTAATAAAAAATTTTTCAGAGATATAAAGAAAACAGGTTTTTCTATTTTTTACAGTGCTGCGGCTCACTCCTCTCGATTTGAAAAGTTCTCCTGTCCTGCTTTTGACCACAATAAAATTATTTCAGATTTTAGCATTGAAAAAAGAAAAACAACTCCAACAAAAAAAGTCTTAGTTCAGAAAGGTTCTAGGTATCCCCTAACTTCAAAAAGTGAAGAGATAGGTTTCTTTACTCGCTTAAATGGTGGTATAGATATGAAGGGTTCTTATACCTTCGAATTGGCGTTTTACAACGCCAAGAGAAGTCGAAGACAAGGGTCATTTATGCCCTTTAGAGAGTTTATTAAAATTCCTGATGAAAAAGCAGTCAACATAAAAAGCTGTGCTGGCTTTAAACCAACACCCCTTACAGAAGAGAATAAATTCAGGCAGTTCAGGTTCAAACGCTAATGACCACCTGGTTTAACTATTTATGAACAGGGTATCCCTTTTCCACCCAACCTTGAAACCCAGCTTCAACACACACTTCCATGTTATTAACGCCGCTTTCCTCTAGCATTGAATAGGCCATCTTTGCTCTTCCACCCATTTTACAGTGAATATAAATATTTTTGTATTCCTTCAACTTGTCTACATGATCAACAACAGAATCATGAGGTATATTAAGGCTTCCCTCAATATGACCCTCAGCAAACTCATCAGGTCTGCGAACATCTAAAATAACGTCACCATCTTTAAGGTTTTTAGATTTTTCATAAAGCTCATCAAGAGATAGTAAGTTCATTCACAAATCCTTATCTTATTCATTTCTATTAATCAAATTGGAGGAACCACCTTATAAAAAAAAGGGCCCTTATTAAGGACCCTCATCATAAAAAATAAATTACTTAATGGCTAGCAGAGTTCATTAGAGACATTGACAATATTGTCTCCTTCAAAAGCATTCGTATGAGCTGTCTTTTTCTTGCTTGCCTCCATGTGGTCGGCCATCTCTTTCATTGTTCCAAAAAATTCTAAAGACTTGCCTCTAAGTTCTAAAACATTGGCCATTCCGTGACCATCAAGAATAGTTGTTAGCTCTTCTTTTAGCTGATCAACAATTTTAAAACCATCAAGCATGATTCCTGTACAGACTTGAAGAGTTGTTGACCCCATACACATAAATTCAGCTGCACTATGCCCGTCAGTTATCCCGCCAACACCACTAATAATTGATTTTGGGAAGGCCATGGCAAGTTCAGCCACCATGCGAAGGCCAATTGGCTTAACTGATTTATAAGAGTAGCCACCAAAAGCTGAAATACCTTTAACATTAGGAGTTGGCTTGAAATTTTTCATATCAACACCGGCAACACTTAAGATGGTGTTAATAGCAGTAATACCATCAGCACCAGCTTTGTAAGCACTTGCTGCTGGCTGAGTGATATCCATTACATTTGGAGTCATCTTTGCCCAAACTGGAACTGTTGTTACATCCTTAACCCAACCAGTAACTTCTTGAACCATACTGCAGTCTTGTCCCATGGCCTGACCCATTTTTCGCTCAGGCATACCATGAGGGCAAGAAAGGTTAAGTTCAATGAGGTCGGCCCCAGCCTTGCAAACAAGCTCAGTGAGCTTTTGCCAGTTTTCGCGAACAGGTTCTTCCATAATGGAAGCCACAATAACCTTTTCAGGAAATTCTTTTTTTAAGGCCTTGATTTCATCAAGCCAGATATCCAGAGGACGGTCAGTAATAAGTTCATTATTGGTATACCCAATACATTTTCCATGATCCATAAGCTTACCATAGCGAGGAGCAATGTTTCTCACTTTGGTATGATCAAGGCTTAGAGTTTTAAGGACTGATCCTCCCCACCCTGCCTTAAAAGAACGAGCAATAATTTTTCCATTTGTTGATGGAGGTCCAGAACCCACTAGGAAAGGGTTTTCGAAACGAACACCATTTGAATAAACTTCTAATTTTTCAGACATTTTGGAACTCCTCTCCCGAATCAATTTCGGAACTTTCTTCACTTTCTTCGGCCATCATTAGCCCGTAATAGACAAGACCAGCAAGAGGTAAGCCAACAAACCAAGCGTAACTATAAATGGTCTCAAAGACGCCAGGAATTTCTTTCACAACTTGAATTTGTTTTAAAAAACCTGGCACATTAGGAAGAACCCCTAAAACAAAGGCCATAAGCGCTTTTATATTAAAACCACCTGAATACCAATAGACCCCATCTTTTTTGTAGAGGTCTTCTACTACTAATTTTTGTTTTCTTAATAAGAAATAATCCACTAAAAGAATCCCCCCTATAGGACCAAGAAGGGAAGAATAACCTATAAGCCAGGTAAAAACGTACCCTTGAGGATCAGCGATCAATTTCCAAGGCATCATAAAAATCCCTAGGAAAGCTGTAATCATTCCACCTGTTTTAAAATTAATTTTATCTGGGTTGACGTTAGAAATATCATTGGCAGGGCCAACAACATTGGCAGCAACATTAGTTGATAAAGTCGCAATACTAATAATAATCATAGAAATCAAAAGAATTGCAGGGTTATCAAACTTCTGGATAACTTGAACTGGATCCCAAATAGCCGTCCCGTAGAGGACCTGAGTTGCTTTTGTCACCATCACACCAATAAGAGCAAATAAAGTCATCGTCGTTGGAAGACCTAAGGCCTGACCAATCATTTGGCTTTTTTGATCTTTAGCATAGCGAGTGAAATCGGGAATGTTCAAACTCATAGTGGCCCAAAAGCCGACCATGCCCGTGAGACTTGGAATAAAAATATTCCAAAATTCTTCACTTGTTTTAAAAGTTGATGGCTGATTTAAGAGGGGCTCAATTCCTGTTTGGGAAACCGCCCACCCTAAAAGAACAACACCAGCAATCAAAAGAATCGGTGCTGCAGCCGTTTCTAAAAACTTAATAGACTCAACACCTTTTAAAATGAGGTAGACATTGAAACCCCAAAAAATGAGAAAACTAATAAAAGATGGTGTATCAACACCCATAAAAGCGGGCATGACTTGGGGAAGCTCTAAAAAAGCTGGCCAAACTTGGCTTATAACTGCTTTGACGGCAGTTCCACCAATCCAAGACTGAATACCAAACCACCCACAGGCGACCACTGCTCTTAAAAGGGCTGGAACATTAGAACCTAATACACCAAAACTTGCCCTGGCAAATACGGGGTAAGGAACACCATATTTTGTTCCCGCCATTCCATTTAAAACCATGGGAACCAGAACAATCATATTCCCTAAAAAAACACAGCCCATGGCCTGCCACAAACTCATTCCAGCGGCTATAAGGCTTGAAGCGATCATATAGGAGGGGATACAAACGGCCATCCCTACCCAAAGAGAAAAATAATTGAGAGTACTCCAGGTTTTTCCCTTCTCTGTAACT
>PAZA01000044.1 GCA_002715375.1 Halobacteriovoraceae bacterium | reverse complement strand
TGGCCGAAGTTTCTGAAGGAGGCCGAGAGGATGTCAAAAAAGCCATTTTTGAAGCGAGGAAAGCCTTTGATGGGGGGTGGGGTCAGACCCCACCCTCCATCGAAGGCCCTTCTCGCTTCAGCGATGGCCTTTTTGGCATCCTCCCGGCCTCCTTCAGAAACTTCGGCCACCTGACTGGCATCATAAGGGTTCTCAATGGACCTCTTTTCACCTGAAAGGGCCTCAACCCACTCCCCACCTATAAACATTTTCTTTTTTAGCATGATGACCTCAAATTTAGTTTTGAATTTATTCTCTCAGACTTTACACATTCTTTAAAGTTTCTCTTTACAGAAGTCTTTTTCGATATTAGAAAATGCCATCCAAAAATGAGGGGTATAAAAATTACAACAGGGATTTGTTTTAAAAAAAAACTGAATTATAGAAAGTTGTTTTTTTAAATGAGGTAGAGGAAATGAGTACATTTAATTGGATTGAAGCCATCTACGGGTCCATGGGACTCGCTATGATCCTTTTATATATCCCACAAATCAAAATCCTGGCACAAGCAACCACTGCCATCACAGGAATGTCTGCACCAACATGGGGTTTTTGGTCCTTTGGATATCTGACTCATTTTCTTTATGGATATTCTCAACTAGACGATATGAAGTTTTGCCTTCTCTCTCTTTTAAGCTCTTTTTGCTGCTTTGTGATTCTTGCCATTACCCTCTATAAAAATAGGAAATATAAAAAGGTCTGGAATGCCTTCCAACCCTTTAAGAATTAGAGCTTCAAAGTCTTGCAGTTTTTCTCTATAAAATTTCTGAGTTCAAAACTTGCAACATCAGGGGCCTGAAGCTTTAGTAAATGAAGGATTCTAGATTCAAGGTGCTCCTTCAAAGCTTCTTTAGGACACTTCACCTGTTTACCTAGTTTAAAATCAATTAAATCTTCTTTAGAGGCACCTATAACGAAAATTTGTTTAGGGGCTGGAGTGGACAAACTTCCCACAACTTTATCGTAGCGCCTTTTTTTTCTAAGAACAAAGAGACCAACGCGAAAACCAGTTCTTCCTTCAAAACCTTTCCACATAGTATTAAGTTCTCTAATTTCTTTATTCTTAAGGCTTTGATAAGGGTCGTGAATAAACCTTTCCCCAGCAAGAATTTCCTCAACTGAACCTCGTTCATCTGTGGCCCAAAAAATCCAATAAAAGAAAAACCCTATAAAACTCGTTAAACAAAAAATGGTTATAAGAAGTATTTTTGTTTTATTTTCTTCCATTTTACTTTCCTTTCTTTAGAAAAATACTAAACGACACACCTTTATAGATGTCATTTCATCGATAAAACAACAGAAGGAGTATAATGGGTGAGGTTAATGAAAGGACTTAGCAGATGGCCATCAATAATTTTACTAAATTCCTTCAAATAGTTCCTATGGTCTGTCTTTACCTCACCTTCCTCTTCCCTACCCTTTCTTTATCTCAAGAAGAAGATTCATTAAAGCTTATTCTCTTCACTTCACCAAATTGTGTTTCATGTCGGTTAGCAAAAAACTACCTTTTGAAAAAAAAGGGAAAGGATGGTCTTGTTGATTTTTTTTATGAAGGAGAAAAAAGGGCCATCCCTTTAAGAGTGCTCGATCCATCTTACCTTTCAGACAAAGATTTGAGGGGGCTCGGGCTTCAAAGTTTTCCAAAAGTTCCTTACTTAGGCCTCTTTGATAGAAATCCTTTTTTGCCCAATCAACTCTTTCTAATAAAAGGCCACACCCTTAATGACTTTTCTGAAATGGACCACGGCTTCCTTAAAGAGAGAGTGAAGAAATTAGGGAAGAGCTATTTTAATATAAGAGAGGAAGAGGGCCTAGATCATTACAAGGAGCGGATGAATCAATTTTTAGAGCTCAACGTCCCCCTTTTAGACAGGATTCTTCAAAAAGGGATAGAAGGGCCAACCCATGATAAGACATTTGCTGACCATAAAGAAAGTGACCCCTATCCTTTGAGTTTAGAAATAGGTCAAGGCCTTAACATGAGTAAAAAAGAGCTTTTAAAACCTAATGTTTTCTTTATAGGAAATGCTGACAACCCTTTTAATAATCCCCTCTTCACTCCTATTGTTATTGAGACAATTAAAAGGGATCTTGAAACCAACTTAAATTTCAACTATATTACACAAAGCATCACTCTCTTTGGTAGCGGAGACAAAGGCGCTCGGGATGTCTTTCAAATAACTGAAAACCAAAAAAACCGCCTTATAAGCCGTCAACCCCAAACTGGTTCCCATGGTGCCTTCAACCGCAAAAACATCTCAATGATATTTGAAAGCTCTTTTAATAAGAAACCAAGCGAAAAGAAGAAGAAAAGGCTTTTTATTATGGTAGGGCATGGAGCAAAAGAAGGGGCCCTTTTATGGTTTGAAAAAGAAAAGCTTACAAAAAATGAACTTAAGGCCCTTCATCTTAAATCAAAATCCAACAACGTCATGGTCAGTGGAACTTGTTACGGAGGGCAATTTTACAGTTCTGTCAGCTGTGGCTTTTTTGGGGCCCATCCCAAAACTCCTGCCGTCGGCTGCTGGGCCTATGAAGACCATATTATTTCCAAAATAGACTATACAAGAACATTCTTTTCCTCCCTAAATCAAAAAAACAAAGAGAGGGCCGATTTTAATGACGATGGGTTCCTCACTTTTGAAGAAATGCATTGGTATGCTCTTCTCAATGGACCTAAAGAAGACCTCCCTTTTACTTCTATCGATGGACTTGCAAGAAGATTTTTAAGGACCTACCCGTTAGCTTTCGAAGATTTAAAAAAGATGAAAAATTACGAAGACCTATTACCTTATGCCACCTTGAGCGAAAAAATGGCCATAAGCCATTTAACAAAAGACCTTAAAAACATCGGAAAAATTGATTTCCAGGAAACAAAAATAAAAAGGCTCAAAACAAAAAGTGGAATCACCCTTTCTTTAAAACTTAACAACCTCAACCCGTTTGATTCTGATTCTATTTTCCAATTTTCCTCCTCTGATAGGCAAAAAATAAAAAAAATAATTAAGAAAAGTATTCAAAAAAAATTTAAAGGAGGAATTAGTCACATCTCTTTTAAAAAAACAGGTCCTAAAATCCTTTACCGAGTCTTTTTTCAATCTGGAAAAAAGATTACATTTTACAATAACTTTAAATGGACTCCTTCTGGACGTTTAAAGGGACGATTTTTTGAAATAAATCTTTCTAAGAATCAAAGAAAAAAGCTTTTAAACAGAAAAATTAAAACATTTTTAACCTCAAAAAACTTCAAAATCATTCCTAAAAAGTGGAAAGAAGTAAAAAAAGAATACCTAACCCCTCAGCTTTTAAAGGAGTTTATGAGAGTTAGTGAAAGGGGAAATGTTATAACTATTGGTATAAGGTATAAAAATAAATTAGACCCCTGGCCTAAAATAAAAATTCTCGGAACTGTTCAAAATAAAATCCCCAAATACCGCATGGTTTTACCACAACTCATAAAGAGGCTCTTTTTTAAAAAGGTTGTAAAAGATTACCCTTTTTATTTTTCAAAATTTAAATCTTTTCAAAAATGTGAACAGCAAAAAATTAAAGACTTCTTAAACTAAGATAAAAATAAATAATTTTTATCACTAATAATACTCCATCTAAACCCTACTTAAATGATTCATGATAATGACCCCAATGGCCCTAAAAAGAACATTATTTTAGTTAGTTACAAAGTTCGTTACAAAGTTCGTTAAACAGTTCATTCAAGCTCATTTTTAAATAATTAATTGTTAAAAAAGTGACGATTAAAAAAGTAATAAAAAAAAATGGAATATTTTAAACTGGAACAAGATCATTGAAAAACCAAACATCAGAAGACTCAATAGTAGGTAAAAGAAAAAACCGATTAATAATCGTCGTCATTTCTATTCTCTTTCTTTTGCTATTTGCCCTTATCCTTCTAGCTAGAAATAATCATCAATTTCAAGATAAAATATTTGAAGCGGCTTTGAAACAAAGGGTTCAACTCCCTCGAGCAGGTTTGGGAGGAGAACAAAACCTCGATATCGTTTTTTGTGGATCTGGCTCTCCTTTCCCCGACCCAATCAATAAAAGGGGTCAACCTTGCCTGGCGGTCTTTGCTAAAAACCATTTTTTTCTCTTTGATGCAGGATCCGATTCAGCCGCCAAGCTCGCCATTTACAGGTTGCCTCTTCAAAAACTAGACCACGTTTTCTTTACTCACCTTCATTCTGATCACTTTAGCGGACTTGGTGAAATCAGGCTTTTAACCTGGGTTCAGGGAAAAAGCTCTCCCTTAAAGGTCCTCGGTCCAAACGGAACAAAGAGGACTGTGGAGGGTTACAAAGAAGCTTATTTTATGGATAGCACTTTTAGAATCGCACACCATGGGGTCAATGCTTTAAATCCATCAGGAACGACTTACCAAACTCAAGAAATCCAAATTTCAAAAGAAGAGAAAAGCAAAGTTGTTTTTGAAGATGGAGCTTTTAAAATAACAGCTTTTTTAGTTGACCACTCACCCATAAAGCACGCTTTTGGTTACAGAGTCGACTTTGGCGACCGTTCCCTCACCATTAGTGGGGACAGTATTAAACACCCAAACATCATTGAATTCTCAAAAAATGCTGACGTCCTGGTTCACGAAGCTTTAAACCCTATGATGGTTAAGGCCCTTGAAAAAAGGTTTGATAAACTTGGTAACAAACTTGCCGCCAAACTTATGAAGGACATCCTCGACTACCACACTTCACCTCTTGAAGCGGCCCAAACGGCAAATAAGGCCAAGGCAAAACTTCTTGTCCTCACTCACATTGTCCCACCGCTCCCTAATGCCCTGGTAGAGAGGGTTTTTTTAAGGGAAGCTTTAAAAATAAGAGAAAAAGATACTATTTTGGCCTTTGATGGCCTTCACCTAAGGCTTCCCCTAGGAAAAAAAACCATTCTTAAGGGAGATTTTAGGCCTTAGGCCCTTTTTGAAAAAGAGATAACCTCGTGAACCAAGTTTTCCCTTTGAATTTTACAGTTTTCGAGTATACTTGCTGACTATGGAAGTAATAAAAAAAGTCCTTAAATTGTTTGGTCAATTAATTGCAATCGTCCTTGTCGGGCTAGGTATTGTCTTACCGGCTTCTATTCCCCTACTTATCGTGGTGGGCTTTTTTGTCGATAAATAAGAGTTCAAAAGAAAAGAAAGTTGTCATCATTGGGGGAGGACCAACAGGTCTTTTTGCTGCATACAATCTTCTTGAAAAAGGGTTCACTGTCGAGCTTTACGATCAAATGACTGCTGTGGGGAAAAAGTTCCTCGTCGCAGGCCATGGTGGACTTAACCTTACTCATAGCGAAAGTCTACCAACCTTCACTTCAAGGTATGGAAAAGATGCTAAGCGTTTTAAGCCCTGGTTAGAAGGCTTCTCTCCCAAAGATTTGAGAGAGTGGTGCAAAAAATTGGGTGTTGAAACTTTTATAGGAACCAGTGGGAGGGTTTTTCCTCAGAAGTTTAAAGCAGGAGAGATGCTTCTTCTTTGGTTAAAAAAATTAAAGGAGAACCCCAATTTTCAACTCTTCACCAAGCATCGTCTTAAACAAATAGAAACAAATAAGAAAAAGTTGGGAAAGGGGAATGACCTCCCAAAGGCGACTCTTATTTTTGAATCAGAAAATCAAAAAGTCTCTGTTTCTATTTTTGAAAAACAAACAGCGGTCCTCTTTGCTCTTGGCGGGGGAAGCTGGTCAAAAACTGGAAGTGATGGGTTATGGATTGAGGCCCTTCAAAACTTAGGTCTTTTGGTCGCCCCTTTTAAGTCTATGAACTCAGGCTTTGAATGCAATTGGAGCACTCATTTTGAAAAAAAGGCCCAATTCAAACCTCTAAAAAATATATCTTTATCTTTTCAAAAGCAAACCTCTCGTGGAGAGCTCATGGTCACGCCTTACGGAATAGAAGGCGGAGCACTTTACCCTTTAAGTGGCTTCTTAAGAGATGAAATAGAAAAAAATCAAAAAACAAATAGCGAAATGGGAACCAAAGTCTACCTAGATCTTTACCCAGACCTGGATAAAGAAGAACTTATTGAAAGATTGAATAAACCTCGGGGGAAAAACTCTCTTTCAAACCACCTAAGAAAAAAAGTTAAACTTGGGTCCCTGGCCTTTTCCCTTTTAAAAGAAGTGACCTCAAAAGATATTCTTAAAGACAATGAAAGGTTGGCCGAGACGTTGAAACACCTTCCCTTAAAACTCCTTAAAATAAGACCTCTCGAAGAATCCATTTCCACTTCAGGGGGCCTGACTTTTAATAACCTTGATGACTCTCTCATGGTTTCTTCCCTACCAGGATTCTTTGCAGCTGGAGAGATGCTTGATTGGGAGGCCCCAACTGGAGGATATCTTTTGCAAGGCTGTTTCTCAACAGCTTATCATGCGTCAGATAGCATCCTTTCTTACTTCTCCTCTTAATAAAATATGGCCAATTTTGACATGGTCCCTTTGGATTCGGGCCATCTTTTTTTCACCAAAATTAACATCTTAGAAATTCACCTCCTAAGATAGATGAAGGTATCATCTCAATCCATTATTAGACTTATTGGCCCTATAAACATGGAATGGTTCCCTTTTTTCGTATCTATCAGGGTCAAAAGGGGCCTATAGATTTATTTTTAAGCAAAATTTAATGAAGAATATTGGCACTCACCTTGCAGACTTTTTCACCGCGGAACAATCCGTTCAACATTAATGCGCAGTTCAATCAAACTGTAAAAAAGGATGGGAAATGAAAGTATTGAAAGTAGTCACCTCTATTTTGGCCTTAACATCAATTAGTGTCTTTGCTCAAGTAAGACCAGTCACAGAATTGAGACCTGTTAGTAGAATTAATGCAAATAAATGCGCAAAACTTGAAAGAGATGTTTTTGGCGGAAGGGCCCTTAGAGGACGGGCATTGGCAAGGGCCAAGAAAGCTCATTTTAATTGTGTTCGTCAAACCAGGAATGCAAAGGCCTTTGAAGCAGCGGCCAGTTCCCTTCCAAGCCGTGACAAAAAGATTTTGTCAGCTCTCTCAGAAAAAAGCATCAACTCATTGGATGACGTTAATAAGGAAGATTTAAAATTGATACGAAGTCTCTCTCCTAAAGTGACAACATTGATTAAAAAATGGGAAAAGCTCACTCCTAACGAAAGAGGTGCGTACAAGAATGTTTTACAAAGCGGACGTAGACACAATTGGGTTGCAGTTGCCATGGTTGTTCTTTATGCAGTGGAAAAAGGTTTTGAGCATGCTGGAAACAGTTATCCAAACCACCTTATTTATCCAGAAATTGATAGAGCGAGATTACTTGATTTCTAATTCCACTAAAAGAGGGAGGAGACTCCCTCTTTTATTTTTTGATTGAACCAAAGTATTGAAAAGAAATAAGGAAAAAAATGAGAAAGAATATCTTTATTTTACTTGGGGTGGGGGCATTAGTTATAGGGCATATTCTAATGACCTTAATCTTCTTATCTCCAGACAACTTAATAAAAAATAAAATGGGGAAGACCGCTTTTAATTATATGAAACCTTTTTTCTATCAGAACTGGCATTTATTTTCACCCAACCCAGGAATTTCATCCACAAAACTTTGGGTTCGGTGTGAGGACCAAAAAGGAAAATGGAAAGATTGGCAAGACCCCTTTAGTTCTATTCAAGAAGATTTTCACAAAAATCGTTTCTCGGGGAAAGGGAAGTTGTTAAGGGTTTATCAAGAGCTTTCAAGAGGTGTCGTAAAAAAATACGATGAAATAAAAGAAAAGTGTATGAAAGAAAAAAAGGATCAAAACTTTTGTTTAAATCCTTCCAACTTTATGAAAAATCTGACAGATAGTAACGCTTATCAACTGGCAGATGATTTTGCCATGATGATTTGTTCAAAACGAAAAGACGGTGTCGGGTATCAAGTCAAAGTCATTACTTTTTTTCCAAAAAAGTATTCTCAAAGAAATGATGAATCAAAGCAATGGAGCCGTGTGGAAGATATAACTTTTCCTAAACAGTATTGGGGATTAATAGCGGATAAGGGGATTTGATATGGACACCATAACACTCTATAAAAATAATATTAAGTCTAATTTCGAATCTTTTGTAAGAAGTTGGACCGAAGAGGAGCCTCTTCTTCTCACGATGAAGGTATTTCGTATTGCTTTTTTCTCTTGGCTTCTTATGCATACTCTTATTCTTCTCCCTTATCATAGTGATATTTTTTCCCCCGATGCTTTTATCAATCATAGGCCTTTTTATCCTGAAGAATATTGGGGTTGGATTAAAGGATTGGTGGCCCATCCTTTTTTTAAATATAACTATCTCTACTTTATAGCTGCACAAATTATAGTTCTCCTTCTCGGCATCTTTGGAGTTGGTCTTCGCGCAGTTATTCCATTCATCTGGTTTTTCAGTTTAAATGTAAACCACGCTTCTGGTGTCATTATGGATGGAGGCAATAATTTAAGTGAGTTGATTTCCTTTTATCTTATTTTTGTCAATACTTCAGGAAAACCAATCCCAGGCCAAAAGGATAACTCCTTTCGTATTTTATTAACTTCTTTGTCCAATACGGTTTTTTTCCTTATTAAAATTCAAGTCGTTATAGTTTACCTTTCGGCCGGAATTTATAAATTAGGTGGTTCCCTTTGGCAAAATGGAATGGCCCTTTATTATATTTTACAAAGCGACATCTACGGTCATCCAATGCTTGCAAAATTAATGGTTGCTTTTCCAATCTTATCCCTTATAGGAACTTATGCTACTTTGCTATTTCAAATGACTTTTCCCTGGTTAGTATGGAACAAAAAATTAAGACCTTTTTATATCGTTTGGGGAGTTGGCCTTCATTTAGGTATGATATTCGCCATGGGCCTTTTAACTTTTGGTTCCAATATGTGTCTTATGTTTCTTGTCTTTTTTAAGGACAATTACTTTAAGAATATTAAGAACTTTTTAAAAAGTTTAAAGGGTGGGACAATAGAAGTTGGAGTAGATGAAAATTGCGGTATTTGTATAAGGTTTTCTAAAATAATAAAAAAGTTAGATTTTTATCAACTTGTCAAATTTGATAGGGCCCACCATCCAGAATCGAAAAACTTACAAGCTGTCGACAAGAACAAGAGACTGGAGGCTATTTTAGGTTACGAAGAAAAAAAAGAAAGTTTTATTTGCGGAATGAATGTAATATCCCAAGTTATCTATAAATTACCTTTTGGTTTTTTATTAAGACCTTTGTTTATCTTATTAAAATTTAAAAGATTAGACAGAAAGATTTACGGGAGGATCGCAAATTCAAAGTTGAGGAAAAATTGCAGAGAAGGTATTTGTAATGTTTAGGTCGATCAAAATGTCCGTTGACCAGTGCTATTTGTTCCTTGTTGCTGCACTAGGGACAAAGATTACTTACACTTTAGTCAATGGTGAAATTGAAAATTTGATACAGTTTTTTTACTATCCTTCTCTCTTTTTCGTATTGCAATTGCTTCTTTTTTGGGGGTTGTTGTTTGGAAGAAAAACATTAAAAATAGGTGTTTTTGGATTGGGCTGTCATCTTTTTTCAGTCATCTATAAAACATATCCTCTTACGATCAACCATTTTTTTTTAGAATTTATCATACTGATCTTAATTTTTCTTGCCCCTTTGAAAAAGGAAAGCCTTTTTGACGATAGAAGGGATTTAAAGACAACTATTTTGTATTTACAAATTTTATATATTTCAGTTTGGTTTTATTCTGGTATCCAAAAGTTTTTTTGGGGTTATTATTTAAATGGTGAAATGTTCGCTCTTTCCTATCTTAATTCAAAGGAAAGTACAGACCCTCTCGTTCAAATTCAACATTTTTTAATAGAAGGCCTTACAAACTTTAAATCTATCTTTATTCCTGCATGTTGCACAAATAAAGAATTGGTTTTTCCAGGCATCGTAAAATCAATTTTTATAGTTCAGGGTTGGCTAGTTGGCATCTTTGAAATGGTCTTCCCCATCCTATTATTTTTTAAAAGAACGAGGGTTTTAGGTTTTTTTCTCGTTTTATTTTTGCAACTAACAATTGTTATCTCTTCCGGCGAATGGGATTTTATGATTAGTAGTTTAATTATATTGGTATCCTTGTTTTACCTTTACGATAAATTTGATTTTAAATACGTTTTGCCTTCCAAAGGATTTAAAAGTTACTTTTCTTTTGGAATTATGATTTGTTTATTGGTTTGGCCTACCATCCATATGGGTCTTTCAAGTCAGGGGTATTTTTCTTCGTGGAGGTTTTTTGGCTGGGGAATGTACGCGACTCCCCATCCTCAAGATGGAGTGACAACAAATATAATATTTCACCCAAAAAAACCTCTCCCAATCCTAAATCAATATTCAAAAAATGATAACTTAAAGGGTATAAGGTTTTTTGTCTTCGATGGAAAAAGACTACAAAAAGTTAATGGTGATCATTACCTCTTAAAAAAGATGATTAAGTTTGCCAATATCTATTTCCTCCACATCCCCAATGAAAAGCACAAAAGTAAATTGGTAGAGGTTGCTTTAAACTTTTTAAAATTAGAGAGAGATGAATTTAAAGGAGCCGATCTTATTAAAACAAGGCAGAGGTTTAATTTGCTGGAAAATAAACTTTATACAGTCGAAAACAATTATAAAGTTAAATTTTAAAATTAAAGCGAAGAGGCTTTCCAATGAAATTCAATAAAAGGTTTTATTTCTAAAGAGGCCAATGCTGGTATTTCTAACGCAAAAAGGGGGCGGACTCTAAATCTTATTTTGTCCAATGCCCATGGCCCAGATAAATGACTTTGAAAAGAGCTTTCTTCATGGTTGTCTTCATGATGAAAAGAGATCATTTCTTCTTCTAGCCAATTTTCGAAAGAATTAATTTCTGAAAAAGCATATGTACTGGAAAATAAAAAAAGTAAAAGGAATGTTATCTTCATCTTTAATTCCTATTTATTGTTATTTCTCAAATAAAAAGCAATATGAGGGATTCCGGATATTTTGACTGGTCCAAGAGAACCGTCCGACGAAAATTTGAATTGAGTTTTTATTCTTTTTATTTCCCACTTGCTGTTTCGTTCTATTTTTTTATTTAATTTACTCATAAACTTATTGGAAAACTTTAAGGCCTTTCTAATTCCCTTTTTTATTCTCTTTTCGTCTAAGTTTAAAAATATAATGGATCCCATTGAGTTCTTTTCTCCATTCCTTTTGTTTTCAATCATAACAGGAATGGATCTTTCTAAAAGTCCATTAATATATGGTTCTTTTCCATGGGAAGTTTTTTTGAAAAAAATTGAAGGAATCCCATATCCACCTATTTTACCTATTCCAATACCTCCATTAATTCCAATTCCTAAACCTATTTCAATATGGCCTATTGGGTATAAAGATTTCTTTTTTGCCACAGGCAAAGAAGAATTTAAAAGGATTTCTAGTTTTTTAAAAAATGAGGAAGCAGACTTATTAAATGACCCCACTATATTTTTATTTATGGGTTTTACCTTTTTCCATTCTAACCTTAACCTTAAATCCCCACCCATTTTAATAAGAGGGCCGAAGACCACCTTTCCATTTCCTTTGATACCTAGGTCGAGCCTCAATTTTACTGGCCTCCAACTTTTGAATGAATGCGATGTAAGAGACTCTCCCATGAGCTGAAAAGAAGTTATAATTCTTTTTAACTCACCTTCAAGCTTTGTTAAGTTCCTTACTCTTCCTGAATTTCTCGCCTTGGTTATAATAAAATTGACTTTGGAGTTAATAACTTCATCTGTTGTTTTATCATTAAAAAAAAGAGTGTTTTTATTTCCTGTAAGTTTCTTATTATTTTTTAAGATTGTTCTTTCTTTGGAGACAGTTTTTTTTGGAGCTCTTCTTTTCCAATCTATCTCAATTGTCTTGGTTCCACCCCAAGAGTGTATTCCTATCTTACCCTTTAGCCCTAAGGCCAGTGAAGTTTGAAAACCCGAAAGGTACCATGAACCATCTTTTAGAGATTTTTGTTGGTTTATCCCTATATCTTTATAAGATATAGCGTAACTGCTCAAAAAAGGATCAATTGATTGAAAGTTGTCTTCTTGGATATTTTTTTCAAAACTCTCAGTAAACCAATAGTTAGAGAGATAACCAACTTTAGAAAAGGAACGAGAGGAGAAACTAAAAAAAAGAATAACACTAATTATAAGCCTGATTCCCATATATCACTCTCCAATGCTCTGAACTCTTCTTTTTTTAAAAAATAACTTAAAGTAAGGCTCAATGGAGCCTTTGACGACTGTCCCCAAACCTAAACTTATTTTTATAGAGGAGCCAATATCAACCTGTTCAAAGCTTGGACTTCTTTGTTGGCCTTCAATTCTTTCCAATGAGGTTAATGCAGATTGGGAAATATAAGAGATTGATTTTTCCATTTTTTCCTTCCACTTCTTTTTACTAAGACTGGCTTCTATTGATTTCCCCTTAGGTGTGAGCCCAATAAAAGGAAAGGCGTCTTCACCAGAAGATGGCCGACTCACTAAAAAGATAAAAACCGATAGGAAGAATATTTTTAATTTCACAATCTTTCTTATCCTTGGAAGGAGTTGTATTGATTAGAATGCACCTTTGCTCAGGAAACATAAGCAATGCTTCAACTATATTTAGAAAAAAAAGATTTAGCAAGCAGTCGATTAGTTTTTTGTTAGGATTGTGTTAACCCTTTAGAAAAATGATCAAGGCCTTTTTTGATTTCAATGAGGTCTTTATTTGTTCTCAATTCAAAAAAGTTCCCATTCCAGCTATAGAGAAGGTTAAACTTTCTTCTTAAGCAAAAATTTTAGTTGTTATTCTGATGGGCCCGTTTTAGAAGATATAAAAAATAGTTTCATGATTTTAATAACGCGACCCGCTCTGCTTTTGCCATGAAAAGACAAATAGAATCTAGAAAGCGGAACCAGGTCTAAAAACTTTGCTGCTCAGTCCACCAAACAAAGCCTAAACTATGACAATATCAAAAATAAATACCAATAATATAACAAACCTTTCCCCAAACACTTGCTCCTTCGACTATCCTTTTTACACCTTTTTTTTCTTTCTTATTTCCTTTCTCTTCTTTTCAACCAAAGCAAAGGCCATCACGTGGGAAGTTGTAGGTCCATGCCACAAACAACCTATCGCAAAAGGTCATTTTAAAGTCCGAGACCTTGATAAAAACTCTGTTGGCAAGACCACCCTATCCATCTTTGAAGAAACGAAACTCTCCTTCGAAGGAAATGAAGCGATGATCAAACATATCGAAGGTTTTCCAGGTAAATTTGAAACGATCGAGCTAGGAGGACAAGATTATAGAAGTCTTGGATGGTGCTATGAAATTAATGGTAAACAACCTCCCCTTTACATGAACAAAGTCTACTTTCAATCGCAAAACGACCACCTAACATGGGTTTTAGGCCAAGCTTCCTATATTGAGGGAAATTGGACGGAGTACTGTACCCCCGTTCACCGATTCAACTACTCATTTTTCTGCAAAGAGTAGGCCCTCTTTTCTTTTGAAAAAAGAATGTACTGGTTTTCTCGTTTCCCTAAATAATTAATTTCAGCAAAGTGAAGATGCTGAGGTGAGAATGGGAAAAAAGCATTGAAATAAATTTTAATCTTTGAAACATCATTGAGCCTTTTCGGGCATTGAAAGGAAAAAGAAACAACCATATCTCCTCCCTGAAG
This sequence comes from Halobacteriovoraceae bacterium, assembly GCA_002715375.1. Taxonomy (GTDB): domain Bacteria; phylum Bdellovibrionota; class Bacteriovoracia; order Bacteriovoracales; family Bacteriovoracaceae; genus UBA7317. The sequence goes on along the minus strand of PAZA01000044.1, from coordinate 2,282 downwards.
AGGAAGAGAAAAAGGCCTTTTGTATAAAGGGCATATTTCATCTTCTTTGGTGACAACAACCTTTTCCTCTAAATAAGCATTTAAACTCTCCGTTAAATTCATTTTAGGTGAATCAGAAAAGCGCATTTTCCTAATAAGAAAGGCCTTTATTCGAAGAGAGGCCTCCACTTTTTGATCTTTTAACTTCCAAGTCGAGTATGATCGTCCTCCAAAATGTGAAAAGGCCAAATTCAGGTTAAGAATATAAAAAGAAATTAAAATGAATAAATGTTTAAGAGGACGTTTTCTAAAAAATTTCATGATTTTTTTCCCAATGACCAATCAACATAAATGAGCGCCTCTTTTTTCATTTCCAAAAGCCTCTTTTTTAGAAAGTCCTCTCTTTTTCTTCTTTGGTAGAGCTTTAAAACGTCATTTCTGACATTATCAAATGACAGTTCTTTTGAATCACTTTCTCTCTCCAACACTTTTATATAATGAACAGACCCGCCTTTTTCAATGGGGCCTGCCGTTTCGCCAACTTTTAGCTTTAAAGAGATCTTAGTTAAACTAGGTCCTAAATAAGGAAGAAGAGAGTTAAGGGGAAGGAGCCTTTTTGGGGTGTAAGAGGTAGACCGACTTTGATCTTCACTTTTTAAATGCATCTTATGGTCAACTTTCAGCCTTGAAATAGGACTAAATTCAGGTTTATTTTTCTCAAAAAAATTCCTTAGGGCCTCATTTGTTGGCAGGGCCTCCCTCTCAGGATTAGTTTTTATAAAGTCCAGCATTGAAGAAATAACAGTCTTTCTTATTTGAGGATCTTTTTCTATAAGGCCTAGTTTTTTTGCCTTTTGAAATAAAAGCTCTTCTTCTATCATCCGCTCTAAAACGAGCCTTTTTTCGTCCTCCGTTAGAGGGTTTCTTTTCCCCTCTTCTGCTTTATGAAGGTAGAGGTGGTATTGATCCCAACTAATCGCTGTTCCATTGACAACGGCAAGACCTTTCTTAACCTCAGAAGATTTAACAAAAGGTCCAACTTTATCTAAAACAGAGCCAGTTCCCACTCCCAGAAAAAAAATAATCATCATAACAAAAAATCTCTTCTTAAAATTCTTCACTCTCTTTTCCTTTTCTTAGTCATTTTTTATAATTTATATAAATTGGGGAAGACCAGGCCCTATGTTCTACTGGGGACAAACAATCGTCCGTTTTTTTAGATAGGTAAATTCCATGGCAAGGTCTTGTCCTTATGCAATTTCCTTTTTTATCGTACTCACACCTTAAGTTTTTGCCATTAACAGTCAAAGTTTTTTCCTGAATGGCCCTTACATAATAAATGGAGTCTCTACCTCCTTTCAAATAATCAGGGTCCTGGAATTCAACAACACAGCCCTCTTCCTTTCCTTCACAAGGAATCGTCTTAAAAGGGTCCTCAATCAGCTTATTAACATTTTCACCTTTTTTGATTTGTGGCCTTATTTTGATAACTTCAATACGGGTTATCTTATGCCTCTCATCGCTTGGGTTATAGCACTCATTTAAACAGAGGCTTTTTAATCTTTCAGCAGAAAGACCTTTCACAGAATGATCAGGACAGCCTGGTTTTTGCTTAAAAGCTCCAATGGCCTTCACTTTAAAAGTCGGAATTTTTTTAAAGTTCACCTCCGAACCCATGGGGTAAACTTTTGACTTAGGACCTTCCTTTTCAAGAAGATCAAACCAAAGAAGGATTCTAGGTCCGCTTGTGCCGTAAATTTCCCTCTTTTTAAAAGCGTCCCAAATACCTTCTCTATCCCTCTTTGTGGCGTGAACGGCGGCCAGGCCTCCCGTCGTCCAAAAAGAAGCTTGCTTATCCCAATCCAAAAGAATTTGATAACGGGGATCATTAAGGACTTCTTCCCTTGAATAGGCCTTCGCATGATCACTCTTCTCTTCTTTGGGCCTTATAATATTACGCCACATTTTAGATCTTGCCCCAAAAACCTCAGCATTTAAGTAGCGTGCATGCTCCTTATATCCTGTTCCAGGCCTTGCTCGATGATTATCACTTGCACCTATAAATCCCCATTTAAATCTTGTGGGTTCTTTTTTCTCAAAGTTACTAATCGCAAGACCATACTGGGCCGAAGACTTTGGCCTATAATTAAAAGCCGGTAAAAAACAATCCTGGCATTGACCAGCATTGAGCCAATCTTCTGCATTATCTCCCCTAACAACCATGTGACCAGCAACACCAATATGGACGTATTGATCTCTGGCATAAGCTTCTCTTTTTTGGCATTCCTTTTCTGAATTCCCAT
>PAZA01000043.1 GCA_002715375.1 Halobacteriovoraceae bacterium | reverse complement strand
AAGAGTCTTCTTTTTTGAGTGTTTTTAATGAATACCTGAAATGGTTTTATTATTTATTAAATTATTAATTTTTTTAAAATGTATAAGGTAATAACTAAGAGGTATCGATGATGATAAACTTTATGGAGTTGCTAGGGCAATTTCTCCTTTTCTTTGCTAAAGTAGGGACGGTTGTTATTGGTTTTCTTATTCTTTTTGCCGGTGTGACAATGATTTCACGTAAGAAAAAGCCGAAAGAGGGTAGTCTTGAAATAAAAAACTTAAATAATCGTTTTCAAGAAGTTAAAGAAACTCTTCAAACGGAGGTTTTTACAAAAGAAGAGATTAAAAAATATCAAAAAGAAAAAAAAGAAAAAAGCAAATTGGAAAAAAAGAATTCTCGAGAAAATAAACCCAGGCTTTTTGTTCTTAATTTTCAAGGGGATATTAAGGCAAAAGAAGCTGCTTCCTTGAGAGAAGAGGTTACGGCACTTTTGACCTTGATAAGAGAGAAAGATGAAGTCTTTGTTCATTTAGAAAGTCCAGGAGGAATAGTCCCCGGTTATGGTCTTGCTGCTGGTCAGTTGAAAAGAATTCGAGATAGAAAAATTCCTTTAATTATATCTATTGATAAGGTTGCTGCAAGTGGAGGCTATATGATGGCCTGTCAGGGAAGTAAAATTTTAGCTTCACCATTTGCTGTTGTGGGGTCAATTGGCGTTTTGGCCCAAATTCCAAACTTTAACAAGGTATTAAAGAAAAATAACATTGAATTTGAACAAATAACTGGAGGAGAGTTTAAGAGAACTTTAACTATGTTTGGCGAAAATACAGAAAAGGCCCGTGAAAAGTTTCAAGATGAGGTGGATGAAACTCATAAATTATTTAAGTCCTTTGTAAAAGATGCAAGACCCCAGTTAGATTTAGATAAAGTGGCAACAGGGGAGCATTGGTACGGAACACAGGCCCTGGATTTAAATTTAATTGATGAAGTTATTACGAGTGATGATTATCTTCTTTCCAAATTTGAAACTCATGATATTTATGAATTATCTTATGTCAAAGAATCGAAGGGTCTTATGCAAAAATTAAGTGCCCAGATAACATCCAAACTGGAATCATTTTTTGTTGGAAGAGTATTGTAAGCTATGGGAAATAAAACGATTAAAACGACTAAAATTGCTCGGCTTACAAAGATGGGCACAACGTTGGCCAAGGCCACGGGAAAATTCTTTGTCAAAAAAACTTTTGACCGTACGGTAAAAGAAGCTAGAGATTTAAAAGTTAAAATTGATGTTGCTAAAGATATCGTTCAATCGATGGGTGAATTAAAAGGCGCTTTCATGAAAATGGGCCAAATGTTATCTATTAGTGATGACTTAATTTTACCTCCAGAAATTTCAGAACTTTTTAAAGAGCTCCAAAAAGATGCTCCTCCTATGCCTCGATCAGACCTCGATAAAGTGTTTCTAAATAGTTTTGGAAAGATTCCTGAAGGTCTCTTTAAATCATTTGATCGAACGCCCTTGGCCGCTGCTAGCATTGGTCAAGTGCATAAGGCTGTATTGCCTTCAGGTGAGGATGTTGCAGTTAAGGTGCAATACCCTAATATTTTAAAGGCCACCCAAAATGATTTTAAAAATATTGATCAGATAAAAAAATTTTTCTCTTTGATTTTTCCTGGGGTTGTTGATGTTACCAATTTAGTTACTGAAATGAAAAGGTCTCTTCTCCAGGAGTGCGATTATGTGAAGGAAAGAAGTGAAATGGCTGCATTTAAAAGCTCTTTTGCCAAAGATTTCCCCAATATACACGTTCCAGAAACTTTTGAAGCCTTTTGTTCAGAATCTATTTTAACGATGGAGTTTCTTGAGGGTGATGACTTTGAGGAATCTCTTAAATATTCTCAAGAAGAAAGAGATTTTTTAGGACAATTACTGTTTGATTCTTATATTTATTCTCTTTTTAAAAAAAGAAAAATTCATTCTGATCCCCAAAATGGAAATTATTTTTTTTCAAAAAAAAATATAAAGCTTTTAGATTACGGTAGTACGAGAGAGTTTCCAGCCGATTTCGTTAAACGATATGCGGCAATACTATTGGCCATGGAAGAAGATGATTTTGCCTTATATAAAAAAGTCATTGTTGACCTGGGAGTTTTTTTAAAGACTGATTCCGAAGAACTCTTTCAAAGGCATTTTGAATTGGTTAAAGAGACTTATAACCCTTATACATTAGAGGGGTCTTATCCCCTTTTAGAAGTGAATCCTTTTTTAAAAGTTAAAGACTTTATAAAAACAGTTGACCTTAAAAAAAGGAAATTTCCACGGGAAGAATTTTTTTTATTAGACCGTTCAACTTTGGGACTTTTTTTAAAGTTACGACGATGGGGTTCTCGAGTTAATTGGGTCCGGGCAATGAAAAAATATCGAGGTCCTTTGGATGAAGAAATAAGACGTAATGGTATTGATTAATTTGACAATTTTACCAGAACATTTATACCCTTATTGTTTAAAATACTAATATTGAATGACCGAGGTGGTTTTATGGCAAGAGTAATTCTTATTTTTTGCTTCTTTTTAAGTTTTATTACAACAAGTTTTTCGAATGAACCTGCGACGCCGATTGGTGAAAAAAGCGAAATGGTTTTGATTAAAGACAGAGCGCGAACAACTAGTATGATCAAAAAAGGCCACGGTTTTTTTGAAGTGAAAGATTTGCATGCAACTGAAAAAGGTGAAGAATATCAAATAGATTATTCGTTTAAAATAAATGTCTCTTTCTATGGAGACAGGGGTGGTGTGATCACTTTAATGGTTCCTCAAAGTTACTTCGGAGATTCCTTTTGGGGTCAGGTTAGAAGAGGGGTTGTTCAAACATCAAATCTAAAAATTAAATTACAAGAAGTTAAAGATTTGGTTAGGCACAATGGAGTAGCCTACGAAGATTGTCCAGTTCTAAGGTTTTTTGATATAAAAGGAAGCGACGAAAAAAGTTTAAAAGAGATGATCGCTTTAAAGGCCTTTGAAATGGGCATACTTAATGAAAAGGACCTTTTATCAGAGGAAGTTAGGGATATAGAAGCTATCGTTGTAACACATCCTTCTGTTCCAGCCTTGGGTGTAATTAGAATGGATATAACTGGTAATGTTCGCAACTACAATATAAAGATGGGATTTGATTTAAAATAATTCCCGATGACTTTTAACTGAGGACTCAGGTTTTTATAACCAGAGTCCTTAGTTAGGCTTTTATAACCAGAGTCCTTAGTCAGGTTTTTCCTTCGCATTTCAAATAAGCAATAACTGCAATCGGCAAAGAAAGAGTTCCTTTTTTTTCAGACTAATTTTTTTTAGAATAGAGTAAAATGTAGAACCTCTTTTTAAAGGAAGGTAATTCGGTGAGCGAAGAAATAAAGTTTTTGTGGAGGGATGCAGAAGCTGGGGAAGATGGAAATGCAATAGGTCTGGTAAACTCTTTTTTAGAAGGAGTAAAGGGCTCAGGTCTTTCTGAAGATTTCAAGCTTCACGTTGTTCAAGGTGATAATAAAATAGACTTCAATATTGCAATAAAGGCGCATAAGGGCCTTCCAGGGGGTCAAGAAGAGACCATATTAAAGCGACTTAGGACTCTAAGGGCCCCTGATTTTGGAGCTGCCAATACTTGGATATATAACTCTTTTGATTTGGATTTAGAGGTGTTTCATAGTGAAGACCCTCAAGACCCAATCTTTTTGGATATGTTTATCAGGTTTAGTACAGTTGAAGGGAAGAATATAAGTACAGGTGATAAATTAAAAGAGGTTGGTGAAAGAGCTGGGAAGTGCTTTTCCAAGGCAATTCATTTTCTTTTTGATATGTAAATTAATATAAAATTTAAAAGGAGAAAAATTTTATGGAAACTAAATGGTATGCCCAGGTTGATGTTAAGTGGAAAGGTGAAGCTACTTCAGATTGGGACTGGTCTTTTCTTAAAGAGTGGAAAGAAGTAAAGTGGGCTTGGTCAACAATGGGTGAGTGGGACCTTACTTTATGGGTTGATGCGGACGGACCTGATGCTTTAGAGAAATTTGTAAGTAAAAAATTAAAAGACTGCAATTGGGTTGAGAAAACAAAATCATCCTGGGCGAAAAAAGTATTAGATTGGAATTAATAAATTAATTTTATAGAAATCGTTTAGATTATTTTAAAAAAAAGGCCAATTGAGGCCTTTTTTTTTTGGAATCTTTTTCTTCGGCAAACAAAAAACTAAATGCTTCTAAATTTACATCTTAAGTTCATAGAATAACTTAATTAAATAGCTGGAAGAGACCGACAATATAAGTCAGAAAAGACTTAATTAGCTTTGATTTAAGATGCTAGAATTTAATAAAAAAAATATTATTATATTTAAATTAATCAGCTTAGTTATTTTATTATTTCTTTTTTTTAATCCTATTTTTCCAAAAGAAAAAGATATTTCATTAGATAAAAAAAAATGAGTATAAGCTTCTTTGAAGATAAAGAGGGCCATACAGAATTCAGTGAAATAAGAAATAAAAAATTTAAAAATGTTAAACTTTTTAAAACCTTCTTTAGTGGATCTACTTTCTGGTTTAAAGTTATTTTAAATGAATCTAAAACTGAATTGGAGGAAAATTTATTTTTAACTTTAGAAAAACCCACAATCGATCATATAACCTTTTTTAGGCATAAAGAAGGTAAGTGGCTTAAAACAATTACTGGAGGTTCAAAGCCTTTTCATTCTAGAGAAATTGAAAATAGAAACTTTGTTTTTAAATTAAAAAGAATTAACAAAAAACAAACTTATTTTATAAAAGTAAAATCATTTTCATCTTTATTATTTCCTATCTATATATCAACAAAAAACGAGTTAGATAAAAATAAAAACAGGGAACTTCGAAATAGATTCAATTGAAGATTTGCTCGATAAATATTTAGTTATTACAAAAAAAATTAAAGAATAAAAGTCAGCCGGCCTTTAAAAAATCTGATTTTGATACTTTTTCTAAATTGAATTTTGATATGTTCTCTAAAAGTTTTTTAAGTCCAGTTTCCATTATTAGGCCATGGTTTCTTTTCAGATTAAACCTTAATGGGTTAATTCTGGAAAATACAAAATTTTTTAAAAATTGTGATTCAAATCCTCTTTTTTTGAGTTCGATGACAATTTCAGAAACCCTTTCATCTACCTCTAAAAGCATGCTGGCCCAAATTATTCTCTGTTCTATGGAGCGGTCCAGTAACTTCCGTTGAAATTTGTCAATTCTTTTTAAAAAGGGTTGATAGATAGAACCAGAAAACCTTCCATTTTCTCTGTAGCATAGACCTAATGTTAAAAAAACTGGTGACTCAAATTCTAAAGTAAGGTCTGTTTCTTTATAGTTACCTTCACCTACGAGATGTTCTGCAAGGGAAATAACTTCATGTGACTTTTCTCTTAAGTTATGTGACTTTTCAACATTGAGAGCTAAAATCATCCTGGCCATTTCTTCATCAACCATTACAAGGGCCGTTACCGTTTTGGCACCTAATTGTTTTAGTGCTCCTAATCTATGATACCCATTTGGTACTTGGTATGACTTGGGACCAACCCTTATAGCAATGACCGGATCTAAAAACCTGTCAATCTTTTCAATTACATTGGCAAGGTTTTTTACATGAGGAGAGGAAAGTTTTCTTTGGTAAGGTGTTGGCTCCACCTGTTTTAATGGAAGTGATGTTAATAAAACCCAATGACCTCCGAGGGGTTCTTTATAAGAACATAAAACTTGACCACCGTCTTCCTCAATATCTGATATTAGGTTTCTTAACTTTTGAGTTTGTCCTTTTGTGCTAGATACCTCTTTAGGGGTTAAGCCGATTGAGCTTTGGTTTGTCTGCTTTTTAGTTTTCTTTTTCCTTTGTGCCATTGGTCAAATCTCCTCTAAGGATTATATTTCGGCTTACCTGTTTATAAACTTCGGAAAAAAAGTTAAATAATTTATGTTTTAATTTTAAAAAAAATAGAACTTATTTATAAAGGTTATGACCACTCACAAGGTTTAAGTTTAATGACCTTTAAGAAATTAGAGTAGTTACCCTCATTTAAATTAAATTAAATTTAATTAAGTTTAATCTCAGTTTGCAAAATGATAGATGGTTTGATAACTCGTTTTTAAGAATTTTTAGAGGGTCTAAAAAATAAAAAACTTTATCGGGAGACAAAATGCTCTGGTATTTACTGATTATTCCGGCCACGATTTGGCTTGTGGATATTGTCCAGCCTCAAAATGGTGGTTTTAATACAGTTGTTGATAATTCTCCTGTTTTTGAAAAAGGAAGGGACCTTTATCAACACTCTGATGGCAGATACTTTAAAAATGATTTGGCAAATAATGAAGACGATCTCTAAAAGTTCAATTTCAATTTCAATTTCAATTTCAATTGTTCCCATCTGTTAAACTAAAATTAAATAAAAATTATTTCATTTTATAAAAAGCGACCTAAGTTTAGGGCCTTCTTTGCCGAAAAAGAACTGTGGAAAAGAAGGAACGAAAGCAACTTATTCAGATAATTGATGATGATTTGAAAAACCTTCAAGTCGCTGGGAAAAGCCTTGAAAAAAAAGGTTATAGGGTAAGCCTTTCACAAAATGGTCAAGAAGCTCTTAAAATTACAACTTTAATAAAACCGGATTTGATTTTATTAGATGTCATGATGCCTGGTATGGATGGTTTTGATGTCTGCAAAAAGTTGAAAGAGGACCCTGAGCTTCAACAAATTCCAGTCATTTTTATAACTTTAAAAAGTGAACCGAATGATATTGTTAAGTGTTTTAAAATGGGTGGTATAGATTTCATTCCGAAACCTTTAAATGAGGCAGAGTTTATCGCCAGGGTTCAAAATCATTTGGAGATAAAAAAAACAAAAGAAAAACTCATAAATCAAAGAAAAGAAACAACGACTTTGCTTGAAAACTTAGGTCAAGGGTTTATGATTTTTGATGAGGAAGGAGTTGTCAAACCTGGTTCAACAAAAATAGTACAGACTTTTTTTGGTCAAGACCCTACCGGGAAAAACCTGGCAGATATTTTTGAATTAAATGATGAGGAAAGAAAACGTTTTAAAAAATGGTGTCAAAATGTTTGGACTGGAAAAATAAACTTCAAAGACTTAGTTGCTTTGGCCCCTCAGACTTATATAAAGAACAATGAATTTTATTTTTCACTTGAGTACAGACCTATTTATAAACAAGATGATAAACAAGTAATTCAAAGGGTGATTTGTATCGCTTCAGATAAGACCAAGGAATGGGAGTTAAAAAAGAGGGCCCTTAAGGAGGAGGAGAGGGGAATAACATACAATTTAATTATTACGAATACTATTGAATTCCTTGATCTGATGATGGATGCAGTGGATTCATTTTGGAATATTCAATTGTACTTTGAAAAAGAAAAAAATCGTATTCATTTAGAAGAGGTCTTTAGGAAGATACACACTTTAAAAGCGCGTTTTTCTTACTTTAAAATGAGTGACTTTGTAAAAAAAGCACATGCATTTGAAGGGTATTTGTCAAACTTAATGGAAAAAGAAAGCTTGGATAATGATGATTGGGGCTTTTGTTCACAGCACTTAATATCTTTGAGAAAAGTTGTTGAAGACTTTCAAACTGAAAATAAAAATTTATTGGAATTGGCCAATAAGGTTTTCTTTCTTGAGGAGGGGAATTTCAGAACAGTTAAAATTGAAACAATTTCTGACTTTTTAGAAAAAGAGCTTGGTGTCAACTCTAAGCATTATGCAAGCTTCAAAAATAAATTCTTATTAGGTCCGCTTAACTTGAGGTTTAAAGGCTTTTCTTCTTTAATCAAACAATTATCAGCAACTCAAGGTAAAGATACAGAGTTTATTGTTTCAGAAAGTTCGGTGGTTGTTAACCAAGATTTATATGGACCATTTGTCTCTTCTTGCATTCATATTTTTCGGAATGCTATTGATCATGGAATTGAAAGTATTGAAGAAAGAGTTTCGAAGAATAAAGATCCTTCAGGGCTCATTAAGGTTGATATAAGTAAAATTAATGAAAATGAAATCAAGATAACAATTGAAGATAATGGTCGTGGGATTGATCCAGAGAAGTTGAGAAAAGTTGTTAATCAATCTTCTTCAGGTTTAGCAAAGAGGTTTTCTAATTTGAAGGACGAAGATTATATTCAAGTTATTTTTGAACAGGGGTTTTCTTCAAAAGAGAAGGTTGATGAAGTTTCGGGAAGAGGAATTGGTCTCGAAGCCGTTAAAAATGAAGTCATTAAGTTGAAGGGCTCTGTAAGGGTTCACTCAAAAATTGAGGAAGGAACCACTTTTGTGATTTGCCTTCCCATTTATCTTTAATAATTAAATTCTTGATGGGTCTAATTGAACATTAATAATAGTGTTACCTTGTATAGAGCCACTATCAGTGTCCCACATGATGTGATCACCACAATTGTCTGCACCTGCGGTTATGATTCCGATATATTTTAGTTTGCCATTTGGAAGCTTCACGTATGCAGCTCCACCTGAGTCGCCTTCACATGCCCCCTCATCTTCTCCTGCAGCAATGACAAAAGAGCCTGATTCATTTTCTATCAAGCCAGATATGGGCAAAGTCGTATACATTTTTTCACCATAGGTATCAATGGTAGCATCATCTTCAACTTCATCTTCATTTTCATCTTCATCACCTTCGGTTGGAAGCTGATGTCCAAATCCAATAAGAACTATTTTACTCCCATCAGGTAAGCCTTCTTCAAGCTTTTCTTGTTTTAACATTGGGGTTATATGAGAGGCTTTTACTTTTGTTTTTAAGTGAATTTGAGCATAATCAAAAGAATATTCATCATACTCAGTTAAGCTTTTAAGGTAAAGGGACTGACCAAATGATAGAACATCAAATGTTTCATATAGTCTAAGCTTAATTAAATTAATCCATTCAGGGTCAAAACTGATTTCCTTAACAATATCCTCTCCCTCTACTTCACCGCCAGGGTTACCTACTCCTTGATGAATTGTGATTTCTTCTAAAGTTAGTCTAATAACTTCATCAATGTGGTCATCTAAAAAACGTCTTTTTGATGGTTTCCAACCGATATGGTCCAATTCCTCAAGGCATTCTTGGTATGATTGGCAATAATCTTCTCCAAGGTTTTCAAAGAGTTCGTCAAAGAGCTCAGAGTCACCATCTTCAACTCTAACTTCGTCAAAATCTATAAAACAGTGTGCAGAAGTGAAGAGTAATTTCTTTCTAACGGCAGTTGCTGAGCATATGATCGAATCATTAGAGACTACACCAACAACTTCTTGAAAATTTTCTGGGGCAACCTTTAGCCCGTTCATAATCTTAGACGCCGCATAGGATATATCTGACTTATCCTCCTGATGAGTAGAAGGGCTACAAGAAAACAGAAATAAGAGGGTAAAGGCAAAATAGAGGTTTAGACCAAGTTTTTGCATAAATTTGTTGTCCTCGATAAAGTTAATTTTTAAGAAATTTTTCCACCAGCTCAAAGATGTAATCTTTAGAGGAAAATTTCTTTTTATTTAAATTCAAACTAGGGTTTCCAAGTGTTATCGTGGTCTCCTACAACACTGTAGAGATAAGGCCCACCATCACTTGAGTCTTCGATCCTTGAGACAATTGTCTGAAAAGTTAAAGACTTAGCTTCTAAAAAAGTCTCTAAAAATGCAAGTGAATTGTTTGATGCGCTGTCTCCATAAGTTGGAAGACCAGAAAGTATAATATCTAAGTTCTCAGACCCACCTTTTGCCTTTAAGTACTCGTTATTAAAGTACTTATAAGTACTACAAGCGTTAAAGAAGTAGAGTTGATATTTCTTTTTATTGAGCCTTTTTATGTCTAATTTCTTAAGACTTAAATTGGCGCCTAGGCCTGAATGACCCTCATATTCAATGATATCTGCATTTCTTAAGGCCTTTTCGTAATAATGATGAAATGTTTCATCTTCTGAGTTAATATCTGTATCTGCCAAAATGAGGTTGATCTTAAGGTTTATTGACTTTCCACGAAAACGTATCTTTTTGGATAATGTTGAAATATAGTTCGCCCCATCATAAATATCAAAGTCTTCATTTTCACTGAAGCGCTTTGAATAAGGGACATCCTCTGGGTATATTCGAAAAGAATCTTCCTGCCTTACTACTTTCATTCCTCTTTTAATAAGCGTTTTTTTCACCTTTTGATAAGCCTGATACGATTCATCTTTTCTATTTGGTCTATCCGTGTCTTTCAGGGAATCCATATAGCCGAAAAATGTGTATATAATTAAGTCTCGTCCATTTCCATTGTCACCATAGATTTTGTCATACTCTGGATAACTCCACCTGGTGTTTTTAAGAGGTTTTAAAGATGCGGTTATAAGAGGAACATTTTTAAAATCTTTCTTTAAAGGACACCCCTTTTTATAGATGTCCCAAAAGTAAAAAAAGTCTTCTTGGGAATTATATTCTTCATCTGTGCAGGGAGTTTTTGTTCCTTTTTTAGATAATTTATAAATTGTTTTTGGGTTTTTTGGAAGACGGAGGGGAATTTGAATCGATTTTTTCGAACCAAAAACCTTTTTTTCAAAGGCGGCTTTGCCGTCAAAAAAATAGGTTAAAACCCAGTTATTTTTTGATCTGCTTTTTTTTACCGATAAAGTGTCTATCGTGAATTCTTCACCAGGAGAGCCTTTCGATCCAATAATTTTACCTACAGAGCTGCTTTGGAAGTAACCCATGAGGTGTTCTACCTGCTTCTTAATGACCTTATGAATATGTCTATTTAATCTTTTATCTGATTTAACTAGTTTTAACGTGACTCTTTTTTTTGAGAAAAACTCGACTTCTGCTTTAAAAGTCAGCTTTGCTTCTGTTGCATAGCGACCGTAATATGAAAAAGATGAAGATATTGGAAACACCATAAAAAGTGTTGCAAAAAGAAGAATGGATTTAAAGGCATAAGTTCTTGCAGTTGAAGCTATTAAGCTTTTTGAAGATGACGTTTCTTTCTTGCTTTTTTTCATAATGGTATTGCCTCAGTTGAAAAATGTTTCTTCATGTAAAACCGGAGCACATTCGAAAAAAGCACTGGGTTTTTGTATTAAAGTTTTTTAGTCAAGCCTCAGTTTCATCACTTTTTCAGGTCTCAAAAACTCAATTTTTTGAGGAGAATTCTTCAAGGAAAGTTTTATCAAGGACGATAAAGAAAAACCACAAAATCAGGCTTAGCTTACTTTTTTTCATATATAGAGGACTAGAATGAACCTTTTTAAAAGGAAAGTTTTACAATGAGGTTGCGCTTTAAAAATATGGTTAAATTGTTTTTATTTACATCGTCTATCCTGACATCTGTTCCCCAAGGTATTTGTGCAAATCTACCCAGTAAACCAGTGGGGTTTGTAGCAGAGGTTGTTGGTAAGGTTAATAAGTTAGGTCATGGTAAGCCCCTTAAAGTGAAATCCCCCCTTTTTACAGGGGATCGTTTGGAAACTTCTCTTAGTGCTTTGAAAGCCTTTTTTATCGATAATTCTTTAATTTACATGGGTCCTGAAACCTTTTTTCGAATTGATTCCTTTGTTTCTATGGAGGCAAAGAGTTTTTTTAGACTCTATAAGGGGGTCGTTAGGGTTGCTTCTTATCATCAAAAGAGCTCCGTGAATTCTTTAATAAGAACTTCGGCTTTGGATGTTGAGTACAAAGGGAGTGACTTTCTTGTAAGAGTTTTTCCCTATAAAAACTTTTTTAGAACCCAAATTATAGTTTTTAGAGGAAAAGTGAAGTTAAACTTATTTAGTGAAATGGGGAGGAAGCCTTTTGTTTTGAAGCATAAAGAAAGTATGGTTTTTTACCATAATGGATCGGGAAACCTTTTAAGAGCACCTTTGAGAGGTATGATTCCAAGAAAGGTCTTTAAGCTTCTTTTAACCCCAAGGGTTGATGGGGGAAAACTCTTTCTTTATGAATTGGCTTCTTTTTTTAAGAAAAGACCCCAAGTTTCAGTTGGCCGTTTGCCTGCATCTGATAAGCCTTCGGGGAAGCAATCCAAAAAAAGGGGCTTTGAGGTAGGTTCTTTTATTTATTCAACTAAAGACCTACAAAAACAAGGGAAACCTGGAAAGGTGGACCCCTTAGAGGCTTCCATAAAAGAGATGGAAAGAGTTTTAAAGCAAGATGAGTTTCATAAAAGGAATAGGCCCTTAAATTAAAGGGCCTTTAATTTTTTTAGTGAAGGAGTGAGGATGACTCAATATTAGAACAGTTAAATTTTACTAAGGCGATTGTTTTGTCATCTTTGGATATCTGTCCTTCCATTTGAAAGTGATCTCCAACTTTTGAAACGACTTTAACTTTTATGGTTATTTTGTCGTGTGGGCGTAAAAAAGACCTGAATTTTGCTTCTCTAATTTTAGTCAAAACTCCTATGGCCATCCCTTTCTTTTCATCTTCTGGGTGAAGTTTTGTGAGAAGAAGGCAAGATGTTTGAAAAATCATCTCACACATCATAGCACCTGGAACAACAGGAGCTCCAGGAAAGTGTCCTTTGAAGTAAAAAGTATCTGGCCATAGAGTTTTCTTAACAGTGATGGTTTCCCCTTCAATTTGTTCATAACTTTCGATTTGAAGGTAGGGTGGTCTATGGTAAAGGGTATCTAAAACCTCTTTTTGTGTTTCTTCAGTCATAAAAGTCCTATCCTTTTTCAAGTAAATTTGGCTGACGGACCTAAGTCTAGTTAAGTGGCCATGAAGAGGAAAGACTTAAAGATAGCAAAGTGTGTTATTTGTGGGTCCTCTATGGTAGACAAAAGTTAGACAGCCGACTTGCTCTAAGTGTTGGTGCCCCAAAACCAAAGGAATTAGTGTGGGCAAGCCCTGAATTAAAAGGCAGACTTTGATTGAAAGAGCAGCTGATATCAAATTCAGGGTCTTGATTCTCTAAGTCAATGGTTGGAGAATGTTTTTGCACTTTCAAAGCAAGCAAAGAAAAAACAAGCTCTATGGCAGCACCAAGGCCCATCGTATGGCCTATGGAGGACCTATTGGTAGAGGTAATAAGGGTTTTTTCTTCTTGGGCAATGACCTTTTTGATATCTTTTATATATCTTTTATTTCAGGTACATGCCTTGAATGAAAGACAGCTAAAATCTTCACTTTAGTAAAAAACAAGCTTTAACTTTATTGAAAGTTCATTTCTTTTAAGACATCCATAACAGTTTTAGCGATCAGTTCATGGGATATTGGTCCTTCATTTGAAATATCATTTATTTTTCCAGGTCTTTTTTTCCCTGTTAGCTTTTCGTTTATTTCCCAGAGCTTATCAATTTCATTTGAGGGAAGAGGGGCCACCATTTTTCCACCCCTAAGCTTAACAGCTTCGCTGATAATTTTTGCTGTGTGCTCAAGGGATTCGAGTTTTTGATAAGCTTCTTCAAGGGTCTTTCCTACCGTCAGAGACCCATGTCTTGTAAGAACCAAGGCATCATGTTGGCGAATAAGGTTTTCAATGGCTTTGGGAACATCTTCTGTCGTGGGCGTTGAATATTGGGCAAATTTGATTTCGCCTAAAATAAAAATAGTTTCTGGTAGAATGGCTTCGGTCAAGTCAATTCCTGCCACTGAAAACGCAGTTATAACAGGGGGGTGAGCATGAACGACTGCTTCAATGTCACTTCTCATTTCATAGGCTTTCAAATGCATCATAAGTTCGGAAGATGGCCCATGATTTCCCTCGATAACGTCCCCATTTTGATCTATAACCACTAAGTCGCTTTCTTCTAAAAACCCTTTAAAAAGTCCACTGGGTGTAACAAGGAAACGGTTTTCGGCTATTTTGGCACTCATATTTCCATCACTGGCGGCAATCATTCCTTTAGAATAGGTGAGTTTTGCAATTTGAATCATTGTTTTTCTAAGTTTATTTTCTTTTTCTCTAATGCTTCTAAGGTTCATAATGATGAACTCCCTAATTAGATTTAAGTGAGTTTTTTGATTGTCATTTCGGGGCTATCATTCCAGATAGGCCAGTCAAACGCAAAGAAAATTCTAAAAAAGCTTTAGGTTTACTTTTAATCTCAGACTATTTTTTCGCTCTGGTTAAAATTAAAAGGATTGATTTAAAGTGACTTACCCTATCAAAGGGCCATCTTTTTTTGAGTGATACCTTTTTTTTGAAAGAAACCTTCTTTATTTTATTGCAATTGACAACTGTAAGAAGGTGGTCAACATTTTGTTCAATGATGAAGTCGACTCCTGGCAAAAGAGCACTTTCAATGTGTACGACACCGTCATTTTTTCCTTTTTTGAAATAGGCATAATCCCTAAAAAACTCTAGAGGTGAGTCCCATCCCTTTTCATTAGGCATTACAGAGGCAAAATTAATAAAGGTTATCTTTTTATTAATTACTTTTGTCAGTTTTTGGTTTTCAATTTCATTCATATAAGGCGCCCGGGTTTTGATACTGAGGCTTTGGAATCCCTCCAGGCTTCCGCCAAGAAATTGGAAGAGCCATTTTGATAAATTCTGAGTAGGTTTATGGCGGTCGAAAAACTCTGCTACGGCACTTCCTCGGAAAGGAGCTTGGACTGTTGCCCACCCTTGAATTTTTGAAAGAAGAGATGGGTTTCTCTTAATGGCTTCCCAAGTATCGAGTCCCCCTTTACTGTGAGAAAAGAGGAGGACTTTTTTCTTTGAAGCAAGAATAGCTTTTTCTATATTATAACTATTTTTTAGGGGAGTGTCTTCTGACTCCAAAACAAGCTTTTGATAGTCCATTTTATGCTTATTTAAAAAGTCTTCATGGTCTTCAAAAATATTACCGGTTATAAAGTTGATTTTTATTTTTTGCTTTGCTTCTTTAAAAAAAGACTCAGAGAGAACTCCTGGAATTAGGATTATTTTATAAGGCTTTAGGCTTTTAAAAAAAAAATTCGGGGTTTTTTCTTTACCCAAAATAACTTTATTGGCTTGATAGAGCTTTGAAATGTTTTTAGATTTAAGTTTTTGGCCAAAGGAATAGTGCGTATTAACAAGAATTAGTAGAATTAAAATTCCTTTTAATTTTAAGACTCTCTTTAAAATAGAAATAAAGCCCATCTTTTGCATCTGCTCCTGACAAAATTTATATCTATTATATTCAAATAGTTTTTTAAATTAAAGGATTTAAAAGAAGGGTTTTCTTCTTTTTTATACCCTCTTTTGTTTTATAGCTCTTTTAGGATGGCCAATGAGGTTTGTCTAAGTGAGGTTTTAACAAAGTTTAGTGAAAAGTCCTCTGAATTTCCATTTGTCTGATACAGAGGTTGGGACATGAGAAAGAGAGAGTGGTGAATAATTCCCCAAATATGAAAAGATATTCTTTTTGTTTCAGCTTTTTCCATCTTTGGGAAGAAATGGTTCAAGTTTTTAAGAAGTAACTCCTGGCCTATGGGGAAATACAGCTCTTTTTCGCAGTCTTCGAGCCTAGACGAGTTTTGAACATCCGGGTCCAATATAATCTTATAGTGGCCGAAATAAGTTTCTTTCTCTTTATAGAAGCAATCAAAAAGAGAAATTATAAATTCAGGGGGGTTTTGAGTTTCAAATTTTTTGGTATCAACAAGAGAGCTTAAAAGGTCTCCTTTTAAATTATCGAGTTTGCGCTTAAGTATTTCTGCCAAAAGGTCTCTTTTACTTGAAAAGTAATAATTAATTGAGGCAATGTTAACAGAAGCTTGCTTGGCAATACTTCTTATAGAAACTTTTTCAATGCCATCATTTAAAATGAGCGCTTCAGTAACGGTCAAAATCTTTTCTTTTGTCTTATTGTTATCAGGCATTCCGTATTCCTAAACTTTGATATTTAACTTTTAACTTAAAAAAACGAACATAGTAGAATTGTAAAATCAGTCTTTTCCTGAGTAAAGAATCCAAAATTAGACAGATTTTAAACAAGCTTTAGGAAACTCATAAAAAGCTTGTTTGGCCGCCAAAAATGAAGCTAATCAGTGTTTAATACAGCTTTAAGTTATTAATAAATAGGACTTTTTAAAAAATACGAACGATCGTGCTGACCTGTGTTATTATGAGACTATGACAAAAGCTATATCCCAAACAAAAGAAAAGATTCTAGAAGTCGCCTTAGACCTTAGCTCTAGGTGGGGCTTGGTTAATTTGAGCATTGGTGAGTTGGCCAAGGTCGTAGGAATGAGTAAGAGTGGTTTGTTTGGACATTTTAAATCAAAAGAGTCTCTTCAAAAAATGGTTTTAGATCTTGCTTCAATGAATTTCGTACAAACAGTCATTAAACCTTCGACAAAAGAGTCGAGAGGCGTTCCGAGACTTAATGCTATTGTTGAAAATTGGATTACCTGGTCAACAGATAAGCATCAAGGAGGTTGCCCTATTGTGACCGCAATTATTGAATTTGATGACCGACCAGGTTCTTTAAGAGACCACGTAAAAATTCTCCAAAAAGAAATGCTTAATGGTTTTAATAAAGCCGTTTCTATTGCTGTGGATGAGGGACATTTTAAGGAAGATTTGGATACTGATCAATTTGTTTATGAACTCTATTCATATATGATTGGTTTTCATATTTTCGCTCGTCTTATGAATCAGGAAAAAGCAAAAACAAAATTAAGGAAATCATTTAGGGATCTGGTCGCCAGAAATGCTTAGAAAAAATCATAATGAAACTTTTTAAAATTTTAAATGGGTGTTTTATGGAATCAAAAATCGCAGAGGCGAAGGCCAAGATAAAACTGATTAAGAACGATTTATTAGGCTTTATGCCTAATGAAATACAGGCTTTTGGAAAGAGAGCGGTTGTTCAAACATTAAATAAAACTTGGGACTATTTCCCTTCACAGGTAGAGGACGTTGCTGAAAAGATCTTTTTTAGGCCCAGGCATTACAAACCGAGTGAGTCTGAAATCTTATGGCAAAAAAAGGCCCAAACATTTAAAGTGATTCTTCCCAAGTCTAAAAGAGAAGTGATTGGCATGAAGTGGGGGAAAGGCCCTTGTATTTTTTTCACCCATGGGTGGGCCGGACGTGGCACTCAGTTTTGTCAATTTATACCCAGGCTTTTAAGCGAAGGTTTTTCAGTGGTGGTCTTTGATGCTCCTTCTCATGGGCAGTCCCCTGGTTTTATGACAAATGCCCTTGAGGTTTTAGAGGCAGCAGAGAGTGTTGTTAATGTGGTTGGAGAAATATATGCTTTTGTAGGGCATTCATTTGGATGTTGTTTTTCCCTCTCTCTGGCGAATACTCTAAAAATTAAAAAAATTGTTCTTTTTGCTCCTAATTATGATGTGGAAGATGATTTTAAACGTTGGGCAGCACAGGAGGGAGTACGTGAAGATTTTTTTGATACTTTAATAAGTAGTTTGGAGTCCAAGTATAATAGAAGCTTCAATGATTTTAACCCTTGTGTAATAGGCCCACAGGTTAAAGGGCACGTTTTAATTTTCCATGATGAAGACGACCGTGCTTCGAAAGTTGAGAACTCAAAAAAACTAAGTAAAGTGATTCCAAAGAGCCTTTTAAAAATCTCACATGGATTAGGTCATAATAAGATTTTAAGAGATGATAAAACAATCCGAGAGGTCTTGGCCTTTTTATCAAAGAAGAATCGTAAAATAAAAAAGAAGGTTTCGATTTAAGAAATGGCTTTGCTTGATTTCCTGTTTTTTATCTTATAAAAGTTTTTCAAAAGAAATAGGCTTATCTTATCTATTGTTTTCTCACTACTTATATAAAAGCTAAAAAACAGAAAACGGTAACTAATTAAACCTAAAAATAGAGTTAAGATACCTATAAAAATAGATGATTGAGTCAAAAGCTTTGACATGGGAATGATACTTTCATTGGGAATGGATAAAATACCTAAGATAATAGGACCAGAAGAAAAGAGTACGGCAGCTGCTAAGATGGCACGAGCATAAAAGTCTTTAAGTTTTTTTAAGGCAACTTCAATATCTAGACCCCTAACCCTTTCTAAATCCATAGGTCTTGTTAAAACTAAAATGATGGCTATAGATAACCATTGTGGCAAGTTATCAAGCCACAAAGTATCAAGTGGTATAACATCTTTTAATAAAAAGAGAATACCACTTGAAAGGCCAGATTGGGCCAGGCAAATTGCCGTGATAATCCAACCTCTGTAAAAAGAATTCATGTAGAGGGAGAGGAAGGTGAAAATGAAGATAAATGAAACTAAGTGACTGGAAATGAAGTTCCTATGATGTTTTCTCCAGAACTTGGTAAGAGATGTTTCTTTAAAGTTTTTATCATTTTTAGGTTTATTTAAAAAATTAGATTGGTTTTTGTTTAAATCTTTAAAGTAAAATTGATCAACTCTATTAATTTGTTCATGAAATATAACTTTTGGGACTGAAACGATTGTTTTTTTTGTGATATGGCCAAGGTGACTTGGTTTTTGACCTGAGCTTCGATTGCCAATAAGAAGGTGAGAAAAGTTTCTTTCATCTAAAACTAATTGATCAAGTCTTATGGGGATCGATGTTTTACTTTGATTTTTTTCTAAGTTAAAAAAGGAAAGCCTTTTTTCCTGCTGTATATCTTCCATGGCCATTTTAAAGCTCGAGATATCAAGTTTGGGAAGGGACCTTAGTCCGCTTGCTGTTACTTCCCATTGATTGACCCACTCCTTTTCAAGAAACTTCTTTGATACCAGATTGTAATTTTTAGGAACTTGACCAGTCTTACTCTGGTAGGTGAGAGCGTGTTTGTGGCCTCTGTATTTGTCTAAACTAGAATTAAAGTTTTTATTTTTGTGGCCATTTTTAAAATCTTTCATACCCAAAGGTTTTAATGGCCAGAAATAAATACTTATTGGAATAAAAAGAACAATCAATGGAGGAATAAATATATTTCTTGAAAAAAGGCGGGTGGGCTTTTTTTCTGGTCCCTTTCTCGTGGCCCAGTTTAAAGGGCTAAAAACTGAAAGGATCGTTAAAAAATAGAAGATTATGGGTATGGAAATTTTAAAAAAGTGCTGTAATACCTTCGAAGAAGGCAAGCTAATCGTATTGGAAAGTGTTGGAAGAGAAAACAAATAAAATAGCGTAAGCAAAATCAAATAAGTTGGGATTAGTTCTGAAAGAGCAAAAAGAATTGACTGCTGGATTGTTATTTTTTCTCCAGTTTTGTTCTTGTGATAAAATGAATTTCTTATTTTACTAAGAAGGACGAGCCATAAAAATGATCCAAAAATGAGGCCTAAGATTAATGAGTAGAAGTCAAATAACGTAAAGCTATCTGTAATTATAAAGCACCAAAAGAGGTAATGAATAAAAAAACCGAAGTTAAAAATAATTGAGCTTCCTGCAGCTTTAATGTTTTTGAAAACAAAATAATATATTAAAAAGCAAATTATTGTAAAAATTGAAAAAAAGAGTAAAGGCTTTTGAAATAATGATAACCAGAGCTTTACATTGGTTTTTTCAACTTTTGCCAACGGAAATAAAGATTTTATATCATTTTCAATTTTGCTTAAATTTACATTTTCTTTATTAAACCATACCTTTATTTGTTTTGGGGTTGTGGGGTTGATAAGTGAAATGTTTGCGATGTCTACTAGTTTTATTGGAGTATTTGATTTTGCACCTATAATTGTGGACTTTAATTCAAGAAGAGAACTAAAATTTGATTCTACAAAATAACTTAAGTCATCTTTTGAACCTAAGCGTGATGCAAAACCATTTATTTTTAAAGAATGCCAAACCTGGTTTATAGAGATATTGTATCTTAAAAGGTTTTTTGGATTTAGCTTTATTTTCCAATTAAGACCTTCCTCTAATTCAGGTTGTATTTTTCTTATAGATTGATCTAAACTTTTAATATAGTTTTTAAATTTTATTAAATTAAAGTCTTTGTGTGTGCTAATTGTAAAGTCCGGAGGGGACGGTATTTTTAAATGGGTTACTTTAATTTGTTTAACATCTCCTGGGAGAGTGACTTTTAATCGATCGAGCTTTTCCTGGATAAAAAGAAGAATTTTATTTGGATCATTTAATCTGTCAAATATAAGGTTTATTTCTGAGTGTTCATGATTTGTTAGTGATTCAATTGAAATTAGGTTTGATAGGCCATTAAACGTTTTTTCAGCAACGGTTGTCACTTTTTTTTCTATTTCTGAGCTTAGTTTACTGGGAACATAAAACTCAATCTTAAACCTTATAAAACTATCTTCAGGAAAGAACCTCAGACCCTTGGATAAGTTTAGAAAAACGGCAAATATAGGTACAAAAAGAAAAATGAGAACAATTCTTCTATATTCTGCAACTTTTTGGAGAAACTTTAACATTTATATAACTACCTCACTTAAAGGCCAATTAAAAAAGAGAAGAGGCCTTTCCGGGTGCTTGATTTTAAAATCACCAATAACTTTTTTTAATTTTTTTAGGCTAATATCATCCAATAAAATCATTATAATTTCATTTGTGCCTGGCCAAGCCGCGGACCCATCTTTTTTACCTGCCTTAGAAGAACCATGCAGTCCTGTAAAATGTGTGTAATTTTGTATGTTTGATATCCTTATCATTAGAAGAGCTTCTTCGACGAGTTCTGAGTCAAAAAGCAGCATGACAGCTTTCATATTTATCGTTCTCCACTGATGTTCTTAGGCAGGCCTAAGTACTCTATAAAAATAGGTGTGACAACAATAGAAAGAAAAGTTCCTGTTATCATTCCAAAAACGTTAACAATGGCCATACCTCTATATAATTCTGAGCCTTCACCACCAATAATTAAAGTAGGCAACATTCCCAAAATTGTTGAAAATGAGGTCATTAAAATGGGTCTGGTTCTGCTAGAAACTGCCCAGTTTATGGCATCTGTTTTAGTGCCTCCAGAAAACAGCTTTTGGTTAGTTGCTTCAACTAAAAAGATCCCATTATTGACAACAATTCCTATAAGGAGGATGAAACCTACCAAAACACTTGCATTTACAGTTTCGCCCATAACAATGAGTCCACAGATCGCTCCTCCAAGGGTAAGGGGAATTGTTCCCATAATGACTGAAGCTTGCCTAACGGAGTTAAATTGGATCACTAGGATTATGAAAACAATAAAGGCGGAGATTGTAAGGGCATTTATGAGACCTCCAAAACTTTCATTCATTGTTTCCAGAGTTCCCATGCCGATAATTTCTTTTTTCTTGATACCTAGTTTTTTTCTTATAGAACTCATACTATTATCGGCCAGACCAATGGTAGAGTTTTTGAGTTTGAAAAATAGTGGAAAAAAGTCATCACCATTTTTTCTCTTTACTAAAGTATCGTACTTTTCCACTTTATGGTTATAAAGCTCACTGATAATATTTCTTTCTCCCTTGGAATTGATAATTGGTAAGTCTAATAGTGAGTTTTTAAATGAAATTTTAAGAATTGATGGGTTTTTGAAATCAAAATCTGCAATTGAGGACAAGTTAATTTCTTGTAACGGAATAAAAAATTGACTGAGACCATGGTATGTTGAAAGTCCCATTCGGTATGTAGTCAAGTGGTCAGGCTTTAGGTGAAAATTATAGCTTCTTGTGAGCTCAGGCCCCAAGCAGGTATTGACAGTATGGTCTTCACAGAAATTTTTTATAAGACTTTTAAGTTTATCATCAGGCAAGTTTTGGCTAATAAAGTAAAGGCCGTCATAACCAAATGCTTCTCCTGAAGGTGCCGGCCCTACAGGCAAGATATTAACCTTGTCAAAATCTAGATTTTTTCCTTTGAATTTCTCTTTTATTTTTTCCAAAGGAAAAGATTTCTTTAAAGAAAAAAGTATATCTACGGTATTTTTGTTAAATGAGGAAACAGACCAAGCAACTTCCTTCCATTCTTTTAAGGTGGAGGCCACTAGGTTTCTTTTTTCTATTCCTTCAACACTTTTTCTAGATGAGTTGATTGGATACTTTAAGGAATAAACACGTGATGAAACCTGAGGAAGAAACTCCATGTCCGGTAAAAAAACAACTGAGCCGAGGCTCAAGAAAACAACACTACCTGGGATGACCAACCTGAAAAAAAATTTTTTTCTACAGATAATTTGTATTGTTTGGGCCAATTTAATCATACTTTTTACGAGAAAATCAGATTTTTTAAAGAGGTAATGAATGAGAGAGGGAGGCTTTTTGTTTTTTCCTAGCATTTTAAAACAAAGCCAAGGTACAAGACTAAAGACAGCGATAAGGCAAAAAATTTGAGTTGAAACAACAGTGAGGCTAAGGTCTGAAAAAAGTTTACTGGATACATTTTTTTGGAATGCAATAGGTAAAAGGACCCCCGCAGTTGTTAAGGTGGATGCCAGAACTCCCAGACTGACATCTTTAACTCCTTTCCAACAGGCCAAAAAGAGAGGCTCTTTTCTGTTTATTCTCTGGGTTATAGACTCTAGAACTACAGTCGAAGCGTCCGTGATCATTCCTACCGCGAGAGAGAAACCATTAAGGCTAAAGAGGTTTATTGAGATGCTTAGCTGATCCATTGTAAAAAATGTACCTAATAAAGCCGTTGGAAAGACAACAGAGGCAACTAAAACACCAATTGTGGATCCTAGGAATATCATTAGAATCATAGAGTTTAAAATGACCCCAATGAAAAAATTCGTAAAAACTCCATTTTGACTTTCTTTTATTTTAATCGCCTCATTATAAATTTCTTCAGTTTGAATTGAAGATTTTTTCGATTTTTCAATGATCTTATGGGCCTTATTTATAATTGAAATGGTGTCTGCTCCAGCGGCTTTTATGATTTCTAGAATGACAGCAGGTTTTTCTTTTCCATAAATAACTTGTGCCTTGCCTGGTGGTTTTGAAATATTTCCAATCCATTTCATATATATTTGACTGCCCTCATAATTTAATATGGGAAGCAGTTTCATATCCTCAGGCTTTTTTATAGGTAGAGAAAGAGTATGGTTGAGTGGCGTTCCCTTATAAAATTTTTTAAGTTTCCATGTGTTATAAGCTTCATCAATTATGCTTTTGGAGCTAATTTGGTATTGAGAAAGTTTTTTATTATCTACATTTATGTAGGTTTTTCCAAGGTATTGACCTGCGATTAGTACTTCTGAGATACCAGGTATCCTTTCAACCTGGCTTTTTATTTTAAGTACATGGGAAGAAAGAGATTCTATATTGACGCCATAAAAGACAACCCTATGAATTGGATTATTGCTAGGTTTATATAAAACGAAGATAGGGTCCATGATTCCATCAGGGAGAGATAAGTTCTCAACTGTTTGCCTTGCTTTTCTTAAGCACTCCTCTGGTAGAAAGTCCCACTTGTAAAAAAGTTTAAAGACGGCTTTCCCTTCTTCAATGTCAGCTTCAATTGACTTTAATTCACCTGTGCGGAGGAGGGCCTTTTCAAGAGGATAAACAATATTTCGCTTTATATTTTGCTCACTCATTGTAGGTGCAGGGATAACTACAGCGACAGCTGGAACTTCAACAAGTGGAATAAATTCGTTAGATAATTTAGGTATTGTAAAGTAGCCAATTAAAAGGATGAGCAGGTTTAAACAAACAGTGAAAACCCCTTTTTTTATAAATGTTTGAACCATAGTTTTTTAGTTCTTTTAAATTAAATTATTATTTAGGGACTTGTTGCATCCAGGCAAGCTTTGTCCCCGGCAATGAAGTTAACTTTATATCCGTTTGTATAAAGTCCTAATTCTTTTAATCCAATTACTTTTTTGCACTTCTTTAATTTACCTTCAATAAATATTGGGAGTACTTCACCGATCCTGTAGGGTCTACCATAAGATTTAAGGTCGACAAATGAGAGTACAGTCCCTGTATCTGGGTCGACAATCGGAGAGAGTCGGTTGATTATTCCAATTTTATTCTTTTTATTTTGAGATAAAACACTTAAACCCCTTGAAATTTTATTTGATTCATCAGGAGAAAAAGCAATTTCCATATATTTTTTATCAGAATTTACAATCGTCACAAGGGGCATCCCTGCACTTATGGCAGCTCCTGGTGTAACGTGAATTTTAGCAACTGTTCCCTTTAAGGTGTTTCTATAATTTCTTATGGTATCTCTCTCAATAATACTAATAAGAACTTTACCTCTTCGAACTTTATCGCCTAATTTATACTTTATTTTGTGAACTATTCCATTGCCTATCGCTACTTGGGTTGAAACAAATTTTGGTTTGATAACTCCATAAGAGGGAATCAATTCTCTTAAAGACTCTGCTTTTCCTTTATTGGAAAAAAAAAGGATTGTTATAAAGAAAAAAGACATCAATAAAAAGATTGACTTGAATGATCTATAGGGTTGTTGATTCATATATTTTTACCTTATTCAGTTCATCTATATTTGTGGCTATGTTTAAAAGGGCGATTTCATAATTTTTTTGCGCTTCTCTCTTATCCATTTCCTTTTTGGCCAAATCAAGTAGCATAAAACTTTCTTCAGTTTTGGTAGAGACGCCTCTTTCTCTTATTTGTTTTATATTTTTTATTTTAAATCTCTTTTCTCTTATTATGGCCTGGATAAAGTTTTTCTTTCTTGAAGATGTTTTCACTTGAGCATAATCTTTTCTCAAAAGAATAACTCCTTTTGAAAGTTGATCTCTTTTTTTTATTTGGCTTATCTTATACATATTGAATGCCTGCGATCTTCTCGCGCTAGAATAAAAACCATCAAAAAGGTTGAATTGGAAAACAAGGCTAGCACTCCAGCCATTTGAAACTTCTTTTGTCTTTAATGATTGTGTGGTCGTTTGACTGGCAGATAAAAAAGCTAATGGAATCCAGGCCCTTTCCCATGTCGTTGTATTATGGATATTTTTATAATTTTGAATATCCAGTGATAAGTTTTTAGATGTTTTTGATTTTTTCAAAAACTTTTTTGAGGCATCATCAAAAGAAGGTAAATTGTAACTAATTGATAATTTCTTAAGCCCTTTTAACCAATATGGTCTATAGTTTGGTATTAGGTTTTTTAGGGCCAAGTGCCCCGTCTCAATATATTCTGTAACCTTTGTTTTTTGATAAAGAATTTCCTTATACTTTTTATCGATTTTAAGTCCTCTACTTGAACCAAAAAATAACCGCCTTGTTTTACTTCTACTTTTATAGGCAAGACGTTTTAGTAAATACTCTGCTCTTAATAAAACCTTTTTAATCTTTAGTAAGGATTGCATTTCAAGAAGCAAGTGGATAAGTTCCTTTTTTTTCCTATCAAGTAAAAGGTCTCTTTCCAAAAGCTTTTGATTAACTCCATTTTGAGCATTTAAAATAGAGTTATGGGTAGCAAATCTTGAGAATACATTATAGGTTAACCCCAAGCTTCCAGATATTGAATCAGAGTTTACTTTGTAATTGGATGTTCCAGCAGAGCCTCCGGAAAGTCCCATTTTCCCCGCGCCCCCAGATGGATCTACACTTGATGAACTAGCTTCTTGTTCACTTCCTCCATTTGCGCCAACTTTTAAGTCCAATTTGGGATAATGGCCTGATTTTGAAACTGTGAGGTTTTCTTCCGCTAAAATCCGATCCCTTTTTTTCATTTTTAGCTCATCATTTGTAAGTAAGAGCTGGTCGTGAAAAAATTTGAAACTGTAGACTTTACCTTTTGATACTTTTTTTGGCTTTTTACTTCCAGAGGCCTCGGAAATATGGGAATTTAGTAATAAAGCTGAAATGCAAACTAAAACTTTATAGGGGGTTACCCATTTTTTAAATAAGTTATAGGGATACAAGAAGGTCCTCCAACGTTGGGAAGAAAGATAGTTTTGTGGGGTGGGTGAAAAGCGATAGAGTTTCTATAATTTCATCGTTTTTACAAACCAAAGTAAACTCGTCACTTCTATCCTTCGCTTCAAGTATTTTATTTGAAAGGATTAAGAGCCCTCGCCAGTTAATGGACTTCATATTTGATAGGTCGATTACAATCTTTTGACCGCTTACTTTTTCGAGAAGTTCTAATTCTTGGACAAAATGAGATATTGAGAAGGAGTCAACTTCTCCTTCGACAATGAAAATATTTCTGTTTTCTGTAACCTCAATATTTATCTTCAAAGAATTGTTCCAATCCCCAAGGGAAATTCCTTAAAGTTTATAGTAATTCTTTATTGATTTTGTCGATAGGAGGAAAAATTCTAACGGCTTATAGTCGCTTACCTTCAGGTCTAGAGTGATCTTTTTAAGGTTGAAGAATTAGCTTTTTGGCCAAAAGGTTTGGTATCTTGGGTTGAGAGGTTAGAATAATATTATTTAAACTTTTCTCTTCTTTTTTGCTGTTGTTTAAGAATATATTCTAGATCAAAGTAATTATCGCAATCTTTTTGGTTGAAAGGTTTGAGGAGAAAAATATCAACTTTATCTTTTTCAATTTTTTGGTTTAAGTACTCTTTGATCATTTCATCTAAGTCTTGGCCTGATGACATCATGAGAATATCATCTTTATTTCTTGAGTCATCTTTCCTTATGTGCTCTATTAAGCTTGTACTATCCAAATCAGGCAGCTTAACGTCCAGAAAAATGAAGAAGTACGAGGTGGACCTGAGGAGATGAAGAGCTTCTTGTCCAGAATAGGCTTTGTCTATCAGGTGCGCTTTAAAGCCATTCTGACAGAGATGTGCTTCCACTACTTGGCAGACATCTTCATGATCATCAACAATAAGAGCTTTATAATCGTCTTCTTTTTTAAGTATCATCATAAATTCAGCCTAAACTAAATCTTTTCAAAAATATAGTGAGTAAAAATTGGTTATGAAACTTTATTCTTTTTTGATTTTCCTATGGGTGGCGGAAAAAAAAAGACCGAGTCTGGGTGTCAGAAAATCTCAGGTTTTCAATAGTTCGGCCAATTGCTTATTTTGTTAAAGCTTTATGAAAAATCATGAAAAAATCTCTTTTAAAGTGGCTCCTTCTTCACCCTTATGAGAAAGATGGCTAATTTAGGCTTTAATTAAATTTTTCTTGTTCTAAAATCCTTGTTTTTATAAAAAAATGATTGTCTTTAAGAAATTTAGCTGACTATAATTGTTCTTGAATTAATAACATTTAATATTAAGAAGGTTGGAGGCTTTATGAACAGACAAGAGTTAATTGATAAGATCATACAAGAAGCTGATATTGAAATCACTAAAAAGGATGCAGATATCTTTCTTGCAACGACCATCGACGTTATTAAAAAGACAGTAAAAAAAGGTGAAGATGTTTCTTTGGTTGGCTTTGGAAGCTTTAGCAAAGTTAAAAGAAAGGCCAGAACTGGTGTTAACCCAGCAACTGGTGAGAAAATAAAAATAAAAGCCAAAAATGTTCCAAAATTCCGTCCAGGGAAGGCCTGGAAAGAAATGCTTTAAATAATAGAAAACCCTTTTTAATTGTTTTCTGTTAAACATAGCCCCATGGATGGGGCTTTTTTTTTGTAAAATTGGGATAAATCTATGAAACGGTTTTTCCGGCAGCTCTCCCTGAGGATCTTTGTTATACCCTTGTTGAAATTGGCCATTTTTCCATCTTACTTCCTTTTTAGGAATAATTTTAAGAACCTCAAGAGAATCCAAGAAAAGAAGTTAAATACACTCCTTGACGGTCTTCAGAAGACAGAGTTCAAGGATAGATTGGACCCAAATGGGCCCATTAATTATTCTTCTTTTGTAAAAGTTTTCAAACCGAGTCAATACAATGATTGGTTGGAGTTCGTTGAAAGGGAAAAAAAAGGGGAGCGGGTTTTTAAAGAGAAACCTTTTCTTTATCAGCCTACAAGTGGGAGTTCTCATAGGGAAAAGTGGATCCCTTATACTCAATCTATGATGGGTGAGTTTAAAGAGGCCATTTTCCCTTGGCTTTTTGACCTTTTTAAGCAATTTCCAGAAATTGGTAAGGGCGATCACTATTGGTCTTTGTCTTGGTTACCAACGAGCATGAGGGAAAAAGGGAGGACTAACGATGATTTATCCTATTTTCCAAAAATTCATCGATGGCTTATAGGAAATTGTTTATGTGTACCATCTTCTGTGACTTTGGCAAAGACAGTGGAGGCCTCCAGGTTGGCCACTTGTGTTTATTTGGTTGCTGCAAGGAACTTGACCTTCATCTTTATTTGGGGGCCCACATTTTTCCTCGAGCTCATTGAGTTTATGATGGATCGTAAAGAATCAATCGTTTCAATGTTGGAAAAGGGCTCTTGGGAAGATTTCGGTCCTGACTTGGAGGTTATTAAGCCAATCAAAGATAAGGAGTCGGCCCGTCTTTTAAAAGGGTTTCAGAAAAATCTTAACTCGGAAGATTTAATGAAGCTTTGGCCTCGTTTATCTTTAATAAGTTGTTGGGATACTGGAACCTCTTTAATTTATGCAAAAAAACTGCAAGAGCTTTTCCCTAATGCCCATATTCAGGGGAAAGGTCTTTTTGCAACAGAAGGTGTTGTAACAATTCCATTTAAGGGGGACTATACACTTGCCTACCGTAGCCATTTTTATGAGTTCCTTTCTCTAGAGACTAATGAGGTCATCCCATCATGGGAGCTTAAAGTAGGGATGAGGGTTTCACCTCTGATTAGTGCTGGAAATGGCCTGCTTAGATATCATCTAAAGGATGAGTTGAGAGTAGAAAAAGGGGTTTCATCACCTCTTTCACTTGTTTTTCAGGGACGCGTTGAGGGGTTGGATTTGGTAGGTGAAAAAATGGGGGAAGATGTTGCAAAAGGACTCCTCGATTCTTTACGAGATGATGGAAAAAGCCCTGTTTCCCTTTTGGGAGTTCTCAATGGTGAGAAGAGGCCTTTTTATCTGGCGTTATTTCAAGGAGAAGAAATTGAGGAGGAGCAAATAAGTAGTCTGGAACAAAAAGGTGAGGAGGTATTACTTAATCATTTTCATTACAAATTAGCTCGAGAACTTAACCAATTAGGTCATTTTAGGGTCAAAGTTTTCCCAGAGGCGACTGATTATTATTTAGATTTGAAAAAAAAATCAGGAATGGTCGAAGGGGATATAAAAATTGATCTTTTGACAAAGGTACATGGCCTTTAAAGGTTAAGCTTGAATGAAATCTTTAAGTGAAAGGGATGGGTTACTTTTAAAGAACTGGTATATTGCAGCGCTAAGCCGAGAGCTTGGTAAAAAGCCAATACAAAGAACTTTATACGATACGGCCCTGGTCCTTTTTAGAGATAATGAAGGTAAGGCCTCCTGTTTACACGATAGGTGCCTTCATCGCCACGCCTTTTTATCCCAAGGAGAAGTATTAAAAGGGAAATTAGTTTGTCCCTATCACGGCTGGTCGTATGATCAAACTGGGCAAGTAAATTGTGTTCCTTCTGAGGGTCCGAAAAGTAGACCCTCTCAAAGCTTAAAATTGAAATCATTTCCCTGTGTGGAGCAAGATGGAGTGATTTGGGTTTGGATGGGGGCGAGGGATGAAAAGTCTGATATTCCTTGCCCAAACACACCTCCTTGGAGGTTTCCAGAGGCCCTAAACCCTAAGTGGATTAGCTATTTCATGATTACGGACTTTGAAAATGAGGTTACAAACCTTGCTGAAAACTTTGTTGATGTTCCTCACACGATTTTTGTTCATAGGGGTTGGTTTAGAGATGAAAAGGCCGTCCCCAAAAAAGTTCCCACAGTTGTTGAAACTTCAAATGGAGTTGTAACGGTTACTTATTTTCAGGAGGAAGATGAGTTTAGTTGGGGTGCAAAAATGCTTTTAAATCCGGGTGGGCATCCCATGACTCATACAGATCAATTTATTATGCCCAATTTAACCAGGGTTGATTATAATTTTGGGTCACAAAATGGCTTTATTATTAACTCTCAGATATCGCCAGTCAGCACTTTAAAAAGCCGAGTTTACACCTATATTGCTTATAAGGTTCCTCTTTTTGGAAGGCTTTTTAAGCCTATCATTTCTTTTTATACAAGAAAGGTCATTCAGCAAGATACCGTCATAATGAAAAACCAGGGCGATTGCCTGAGGTCCGATTTCAAAACAACTTTCCGTT
This sequence comes from Halobacteriovoraceae bacterium, assembly GCA_002715375.1. GTDB lineage: Bacteria > Bdellovibrionota > Bacteriovoracia > Bacteriovoracales > Bacteriovoracaceae > UBA7317. The sequence goes on along the minus strand of PAZA01000043.1, from coordinate 2,151 downwards.
CTACGGAAGCAGATGAAGTCCATAAAGAAATTGAAAGGCTTCGCCATTATGGAGTCAAAGGAGACTCTAAGCTCATGACTTACGAGGGTAAAAAGGAAATATCGTTTTGGATTTAGAGTCGGTTTTGTGAGGTCAGTTAAATGAAATTGAAAGATCTTTTTTTAAAACATCCTAGAGTATCTTTGGCCAAAGAAGAAGATAACGATGAAATTCTTTCTTTTTTTTCTACTTTACCAATGGAAGGCACAAAAACTGCGATTAGTTATGACCGGAAACCTGATTTCTTTAAGTTTTTATCTTTTTGTGGGCCTCTTTCTTATGTTTTTATTGTACGAGCTAAGAAAGAGGGAGGAATTTGTGGTGTTGGAACTTTAGTTTTAAGACCTGGTTTTATAATGGGAGAGCAAAAGTGGGTAGGTTATTTGGGAGACCTTAGAATTCAACCTGGGCCACGTGCCAGTGTCATTTGGCGGAAGTTTTATGGTGACCTGATGGATCATGCTCAATCAATTGAGGAGTTTGGTGGTTGTGAATTTTTCTATACAAGTATTTTAAGGGAAAATCGAAAGGCTTTAAATGCACTTGTTTATAACAAAAAAAATCCTTTTCAATATTTTCCACTTGCCCAATATAAGATGGTTAACATTTTACTTCGCTACCCAGGGCATGGCCTAAAGAATATATTTAAAAAAAACCTTAAAGAAATAAAGTTTTCCAGAGGCTCTTTGGAGGATAAGGCAGAAATAACTAAATTTTTGAAGGGCCAAAATAAAGACAGGGCCTTTGGCTTTTGTTTTGAAGAGAAGTTTGATGAAATAAACTTTAGACTGGAAAAATGGAATAATTCTCTTTTGGAAAATTTTATCGTGGCAAAAGATGCGGAGGGTAAAATTATGGCCCTGACTCTTTTATGGAGCCCCTCACCATCAAAAAAAATAATGATTGATAAGCTGCCAGTTTCTTTAAAACTGTATTTTTATCTTCAAAAAATGTTTAAAAAGTCTCCTAAAGAAGGTGGTGAACTCGAAGTTCTTTATTTAAATTTTTTGGAGGTTCGAAATTCATTATCACAAGTTGAGCAGCGGTTTTTATTTTCTTCCCTGATTAACTATATTTATGACCTCCCAATCTCTAGGGATTACCATGCTCTTTCCTATTGTGCTTTTGAAGGGACAGCTCTTGATAACTTAAGTGGTTATATAAAGCATTCAACTTCTTTATTGCTCTACCTTGTACAGAGAAGACAAAAGATTGGAGAAGATGACCCCATGCCAGATATAGGCACTGTGCCCCCTAGTTTTGAAATGAGCCTGGTTTGATTGAATAGGTTTATATGAAGAAAGCAGGGCCCATACAGACCCTGACCTTCTTTTTTTATTTTTTCTTGAGGGGCTTAAAAGGTTTCGCTAAGTTGTCTTCGCTTCTTGTAAGAGCTTCACTTTCGCCTTGATCTAGGCCATTTAGGTTTTGAAATCTGCTATTTTTAATGCCTGTTAGGATGAAAGTTAGAGTCTCTGCAAAGGCGACAACCTCTTGAATAAGGTCTTCTTTATGAGCGCCTTCTATTTTTTCATTTCCTAGGGTGGATCGAATCATTTTAGCTTCGACCCTCCAAAAAGGTCCCTTTTGATCTTCATCATCCTCAATATCGATATAGCCAGCAAACTTTCCTTCTGTGCCGTGGTTACCGTAAAAGCTTTTCGCTCTTTGTTTAATATCTGTAATTTTAGCAGCAGTAACTTCCCCGTCTAGGTCAAACTCCCCAAACCAATTGATTTGACGAAATGAGGATTTGACATCACCAAGATTTTTCATAAACTCGTCTTCTGTTTCCAGAATGAGGTTGAAGCACTCTTTTATTTTCTCGGGTAGTACCCCTAATTTTTCAGCAATAGCGTCAACGAAAAAGTACTTTTGAAAGATTTCATGACTTTTATTTGCAACCTTTTCATGTTTTTTAAAAAGGCTTTGAAGTAACTTTTTTCTTTCAGCTTTTGAAGGAGTTGCCTTCTTTTTAGTGGCTTTTTTCTTGGTGGTTTTCTTTTTAGTAGCTTTTTTCTTAGTGGTTTTCTTTTTGGCAGCTTTTTTCTTAGTGGTTTTCTTTTTAGCAGCTTTTTTCTTAGTGGTTTTCTTTTTAGCAGCTTTTTTCTT
>PAZA01000042.1 GCA_002715375.1 Halobacteriovoraceae bacterium | reverse complement strand
TCACGCTGACTCCTTCAGTATCTTATTCTGTCCATAGAATTCGTTAGAACATAAAGGTTTATTGTAAGGTCCGAGGCCTTAAAGTGACACTTTTTTTTTCTTTTCCTTTTTTTCCTTAAGGCCTTTTAAATAAAGAAACCGTCTAGTTTAATCTGGTACCGAAGGCCTTACTTCCAACCAAACTCTCTAGCTATTTCCTTGGCCTTTTCATTTTGAAGGGCCTTTATTTCAAGATTGAACTTTTTATTTTCCTTAAACTGGCCCACCTCTTTAACAAACCCTCTTAGTTTCACTTTAGGGTTAACGGGGTATTCAAAGCTTCCACCAAACTCAGAATTTCCTTGAGTGATTAAATCCTGGGCCCTTTCACTGGTTAAAAACTCAAGAACTCGTTTTGAAAAATGAGGGTGCTCTGTCAGTTTATGAACTCCAAAAGACCTCAAATTAATATGGGCCCCATAGGAATTTTGGTTAGGAAAAACCATTTTTAGAGGAGTCTTTTCGTACTTCTTTCTAAAGTGACCAAGGTAATAAGTGTTCGCCACACCAATATGGCACTCTCCCTCATGAAGGGCCTGAAGGACCCCGCTCATATCTGATTTTTTAATAAGAGGTTTATTGTTGATCCACTCCTTAAGCATGGCCTCTGTTGCTTCTTTCCCTTTAACGTCAACAAAAAAGGCGATTAAAGAAATATTGTAAAGGCTATCTGAAGTTCTAAGGCAAAGCCTCCCCTTCCAATTTGGATGTCCTAAATCTTCATAAGTTAAAAGCTCATCAAGTTCATAAGGTTTTACTAATTCACTATTATAAAAAAGGACCCGTGCCTTTTTGGTAAAACCATACCATGTTCCTTCTTTTGACCTTAAATGCTCTGGAACATTTTCTCTCAAGACTGAACTTTCTAATGGTAAGAGGAAGTTTTGCGAAGTGGCGCTCCCTAAAAGAGAGGCGTCAGGAATTTGAATTAAGTCATACTTAAGGTCTTTGGCCTTTCCTTTTTTTATGGCATTTGAGACCGATAATTTATCGTAATGGTAAAGAACTTTAAAACCATTTTCCTTTCCAATCGTTTCATTAAAGATCTTTAAAACGGGGTCCATTCTTTTGGCCCTTGTATTTCCTACCATTTTCAATTCAACCAGGGCCATGGCCTCAGTTAAAGTAAGAAGAAGCAAAGAAGGGAGTAAAAGATATCTAAATCTAAACATAGGGGCCTCACCTTGAAAGGTTGATCAACATTGTTTAATAATTAATACTTTTGTTTGAATAATTAAACAAGTAGTTTTTCCCTTTCAATGATGAGTCTAAGGATGCATCAAGTCAAAAACCACACTGCTTTAAGGTTCGGACTTAAGGTTCATCTTTTTATTGATAAGCCTCCAAAGCCTTGCCACTAACCACAAAACAAAAGATGGTGACAGCCTATAAAGCCACCACAAAATTTTCATTTGAATCGGCTCTACAATAAGGCATTTATTTTTTTCAATTTGAGGGAGAACTTTTTTAACTAAAGCTTGAGGCGTGAGGGTCATCAAAGGGAGGGGCCTTTCTTTCAACTTTTCAACAATCTTTGATTCAACCCGACCATACTTTCCTCCCTCAAGAATGGGAGTTTCAATAAAACCTGGGCAAAGGGCACTCACCCGAACTCCATATCTGGCAGCCTGGGCCTTCAAAGAAACTGAAAGGCCAACCACAGCGTGTTTGGTCATGCCATAGCTCACAACAAAAGGCGCTGGAAGAATACCAGCAACTGAAGCCGTATTAATAATATGCCCAAAACCTTGCTCCACCATGACTTTATAACAGGCCAGGGTTCCATTCATAACCCCTTTAATATTGACGTCTACTATATAGTTCCAGTCTTCAATGGGATCATCCTTCACTTCCCAGCCAGAAACAACGCCTGCATTATTAAAAAGGGTATCAATCCTTCCATGGGTTTCTTTCATTTCTAAAATAAGCTTTTCAAAAGCTTGAGAGTCCCTTACATCCAAAAAGGCGGAACTTGCCTTTCCACCTTCGGCTTCTATAAGCTTCGCCTCTTTTTCGGCGACCTCTTTTTGAAGGTCAGCGAGAATGACGTGACACCCTCTTTTGGCGAGCTCTTTACCAAAAGCAAGCCCAATTCCTGATGCCCCACCAGTAATTAAAGACACGCCTCCCTTATAAAAATGAAGAGACTTACTTTCCATAGTTAGTACCCTTTTAAAAGTTCATTTGGTGCTTTTTCTTCAATCACTTTTTTAAAGACAAAACGGTAAACTAAAAAGGCAATGAGGGCCTTTGAAAGAACGGCTGGCAAAAAGGCCCAAGGGTAAAAAGACCACCCTTCGTTCATATTTCGAAAAAAGATCGCAACAAGGGAGTATGAAAGAAGATAGCCAACCAAAATCCCAAAAAGACCGGCAAAAGAAATAAGAAGACCCACTTCGGCAATTCCAATTTTCTTTAAGTGGTCTGGTGAAAAGCCTAAGGTCTTTAAAAGGTTATAATCGGGGATTCTTTGCTCAATTTGGTTTTGAAAAATAGTCCAGATGACAAAGACACCAACAAAGAGGCAGACAAAAGTCATCGTTCTAAAACTAAGGACAATATCATTAAAAATTGTTCTGGTTTTTTCAATATTTCTTTTTAAATTAATAGAGGAAACATTAGGAAATTTATCAAGAAGTTTCATTTGAAACCCATAAGGCCTTTTATCTTTATCATGAAACGTCGTCCCTAAAAAAGTCTGAGGATAATTTTCTAAAACACCTGGTTTAAAAACGAAGAAAAAATTAGGCTTTAAATTGGCCCAATTCACTTTTCGAAAGCTCTCTACTTTTGCTTTTAAAGGGAGACCTAAAACGGTCATTCCTATTTCATCCCCTATTTTTATTTTGAGCCTTTTAGCGTATCTTTCTTCTAAGCTTACCCCAGGTAAGCTTCCTTTTTCATCTTTTTCTCCAAAGGCCCGCCCTTTCACAATGATTTCATCTTTATAGAGCTTTTCTTTATAAGAAAGGTTAATAGGCCTGTTTCTTAAAAAGGAGTTCATTTCCGCTTCTCTTGTCCGGGATTTTTTCTTTTTAGAGTACTGCTCAAAGGGTTTACCATTTAAACTTTGAAGCTTTGCTTTCACCATAGGCGAAGGGCCTGCCAACTCAACATTATTCTCCTCACAAAACTTTCTCAACTCTTCAACTTGATCTTTTTGAATATCGATAAGAAAAAAGTGCGGTGTCCGCCCCTTGGTAAAATAGGAAAGCTCTTCCACCATGACATGATTTAGTTGAGGGATCAAAGTCAGCATGGAAGAAAGAAGCACAAGGACCATGAGAGAAATCAGGGTCTCCGTTTTAAAGCGGGTCATATTTTTAAAAGCGAGCTTAAAAATAATATGGCCTCTAAGCCTTGCCTTACCCAAAAGGTTTAAAATCCAAATTCCAAGCCTGTCTGTTATAAGAAGAGAAATAAAAATAAAAAGACAAAACAAAGGCCCGTTTCTATAAGAAGAAGAGAGGTCAATAGAGATAAAAACGAAAAAGAGGGCCCAAGGAATAAAAAGAATCATCCCCTTTTTTTGAGAATACCTGTCTCTAAATTTTGAAGAGTGAAGAGACGTAATAGAAGAATCAAGCTTTGGAATAATAAGGGGAAGAGCACAAAGAGCGTTACTGATCATGCAAATAAAGCTTCCATAGAAAAAGCTCTTCCAGGAAATCTGAATAATAATCTGGAGCGGCGTAAAATTTTGAACAATAAAGTTTACAAAAAGCACGAGGGGTGCGGCGACCAAAAAAGAAAGCACTCCCGCCAATAACCCTAAAATGAGAAGGTGGTAAAAATAGATAGTAAAAATCTTTAACTTTCCAAACCCCATGGCCTTTAAAACGGCCATGTCTTTACTTCTGTTGGAGAGGTAATTTCTATAGAGGTAAAAATTAGCCGAAACGGCCAAAAGAAGTGAAATAAGGGCCGTCAATCCTAGGAAGTCAGAAAGGTAATTTACCCCTCGCCCCATCCTCTGACCTTTTCTTTGAGGGGTCACAACTCTGATATTTTTTTCAGGAAAGTTTTCTTTTAAAAAAGCATTAATATCTGGGAGAGAAAAGTCCTCTTTTATTTTTAGAAGATAGAAGTAGCGGATCGTGCTTCCAAATTGAATAAGCTTTGTCTTTTTTAAGGAATCTAAAGATAAATAGACCCTAGGAACAAAAGAACCTCCCATAAAATTCTGGCCTATATCATCAATTAAAAGGTCTTTAATTTTAAAGCGGCTTTTCCCAATTCCCAAAAAATCCAGTTTTTTTAGTTTGAGCTGCTCTTTAAGTTCACTTTGGATAATAATCCCATCCTCTCCAATACTTTTTCCTGCTTTATAAGTTCCCGTCTTTTGAAGCTTCATGCTTCCATAAAAAGGATAAAGAGAATCAACTCCTTTGACTTGAACAAGCCTTGCCTTTTCCCCTGCTTTAATCATAGTCAAAAGCTCAATAGATTCTGAAACCTGTACTTCTTCCTTAAAAAGAGATTTTATCTTTATTAGGTCCTCTTTTTTAAAAGGAGAAATCAGGGAAAGTGCAAGATCAGCCCCTAAAAATTTTTTTGATTTTTGGTTGATTGTTTTTTCAATAGAGAATTTAAAATTTTTAACGATAATAATGCCCGTCATTCCAAGAGACAGACTAATAAGAAAGAAAAAATGAAAGCGGGAAATCTTTTTTATTTCCCTTAAGGCCATCTTAAAAAGCATGAGGTCTCTTTTAGTAAATTTTTTTTACCTTTTTTTTATTATTGGTCACCTTGAACTAATACACCTTCTTCGAGATGAAAAATTCGGTCGCATCTTTTTGCGAGTTCCCTTCCATGGGTCACAAGAATCAAAGTCATTTTCCTCTCTTTAACTAAATCAAAGAAAAGGTCAATCACCTTAGTTCCAGTCTTTTGATCCAGGCTTCCACTTGGTTCATCGGCCAAAAGAAGCTGGGGATTATTAGCAAGGCTTCGAGCTATAGCAACTCTTTGCTGCTCACCACCACTTAATTCACTTGGGAAATGACTGGCCCTTTCCTGAAGGCCTACTTGATTAAGAAGCCTTAACGCCGTTTTGCGAACTTCGTGGGTTTCATGAAGCTCCAGGACAATTTCAATATTTTCTAAGGCCGTTAAATGAGGCAGAAGGTGGTACTCCTGAAAGACAATGCTTAGGGAGTCCGCTCTTAGTTCCGTCAGTTCCTTTTCACTAAGATTTCCTAGCTCCTTATCTAAAAATGTCACACTCCCACTATCTGCTCGGTCAAGGCCTCCAATAATAGAAAGTAGCGTTGACTTCCCACTTCCGGAATCCCCTAAAATGGCTATCGTCTCACCCTTTTGAATTTCAAAATTAACATCTTTTAAAACATCGATTGAAAGTTTTCTTCGACCACCGATAGAATAGGATTTTTTTAATTTTTCAACTTTTAAAATCACTTTACAAAATCCTTTAAAATATTAAAAACGGTTTGAGCAACGATCTCATGACCTTTCTCATTGGGGTGGATGCCATCGGGGAGGTTTAAAGTTTTAACTCCAGCGACATCCTTGAGTAGAAAAGGCAGGAAAGTCACTTTATGAGTTCTTGCCAAATCTTTAAAAACTTTCTCAAACTCAGACCGATAATCTTCCCCATAGTTAGGGGGGATCTTCATACCAGCTAGGATAATCTTAATTTTTTTTTCCTTGGCAAAAAGGATAATGTCCACTAAATTTTGTCGGCTTTTTTTAAGGGGAATCCCTCTTAGGCCATCATTAGCACCTAAAGCAAGAATCATAAGATCTATTTTTTTTTGGCCTGTGATCCACTTCAGCCTCATGAGACCACTTGAAGTCGTCGAGCCACTCACTCCTAGATTAAAAATTTCGACTTTTTTACTAGAGTTCGTTTCTAGTCTTTTTTTGACTAGAGCCGGGTAAGCTTTTTCTGTAGGGACTCCATAACCTTCCGTTAAAGAATCTCCCAAAAAGAGGATATTGTAAGTGTCTTTTGAGTAAGTGTCTTTTGAAAAAGTCGTAAGAGAAAGGGTAAGGGTAAGGGTAAGGGTAAGAAAAAGAAGAGTGCTTATAATTTTCATAGGGAGTTGCTTTTTAATTGAAGGGAACATTCAGGTATCATTCTAGGTTAATTGAGAGAAAAAATCAATTGAAAGGAGCTATACATTACCTGACCATACTAATCCACTCTATCAGCAATTAATTTAAATCAATGTTCTAACAATTTTTGATTTGTGCGTCGGATTTGATATATTCAATTAAGAATCTTTAAAAGGCGGCAAAAATGAATCAATCAAAAATTTTAAAATCTTTCTTTTTCCTCATTCCCTTTTTTATACTCAATGCCTTTTCCGCTGAAACAGATCAGTACTTTGCTCTTAATAAGTATATTGAAGATTCCACGGTCCCTATCAACAATATTATAAATAAGAATCTAACTCAGGCCATAAATAAGGCCAATAGAAAGGGTTATTCATGCTATAAGTTAACCAAACATTTTGCCAAAGAGGTCGGCTCTGGAAAAAATAGTCTAAGAGATGTCCCCATAAGAAAAAATGAAGCGATTGATCAAATTCCTCGACACAATTCTAATAGGGAACTTTTTTACGAAGACTCAATTTTTTACGGTCTAAAGAGGTGGGACCTTGGAATAGGAGACAACCGCTTCCTCTCTCCAACACTTGAAGTCAATGGAGTCAGATTAGGAGGTGACAAAATCTCTCATATTACTTTTATTGGTCTTAATTATTACAAAACCTTTAATTTCTTTTTTAAACGCTATAAGAAAAAATACTCCAAAGAAGTGGCAACAAAAAGGGCCGTTATTAAGGCGATAGATTTTGGAATCCTTCAGGAAAAAACATTCACTGGAAGAAGCCGTCTTATTTCAGGTCTCTTTTCTTTTGGAGACATGGAAGCTAATTATCAAGGGCTACGCCTTTTTCACAATATTTGTGGGAGTGATAACCCTTACGTCATTAAAGTTAAAGGCAAGTGGTACCTTAGAAGCTTGGTGGATATAACCCCCTATATTACACCTGAACTCGACGAGACTTATTATCCAAGTGCCTTCAGAAAATCTTTTTGGAAAAAAGTTAAAAAGAACCTTGTGAATTACTGCAATGAGAGTTCTTATAGGGCGTTAAGAGCAAGATGGAGTTACTATTCCACTTTTAGAAAAAAATCATTCTCTTATTATTATTTGCAACAAAAAATAAGAGAGGGGAAAGTAAAAGATAATTCTCCTTTTACACTAGCAAATGTTTGCTCTCAAATATAATTTTTACTTGAGGGTAGGTACAAAAGTTTTAGAAAGATTTAAAAGGGTATTATTATGGAATTAAAAAAAATCCTTATCGTTGATGATGATAGAGACCTTTGCGAAGTTCTAGCAAGTCACGTCGTTAACATTTTTGACGATATACAAGTTGCCTGCTGCTATGATGGTGGTAAGGGCCTCCAGGAAATTAACTTTGGGGGCTTTGACTATATGATCTTTGATTTAAAATTACCTGTTGTTGATGGAATAGAACTCATAAGAAAGACAATAAGCCAGCCGGAAAATGAAAAGGCAAAAATTTATGTCGTTTCAGGAAATATCGATGAGAATGCCCAAAAGTCTTTAGATGAGCTCGATATAAAAGGATACATCCATAAACCCTTCACTTTCCAAGACATTTACGACATGATGAAAAAATAAACAAAGAGGCCTTTAACAATACCAAATTTATTTTAAATGAAGAGGGCAGAGAATTAAGAATCCGAGCTTTTTATATAAGGTAAATCAATTATATAACTTGTCTTTTTCCCTAATGTACTTGTTACTTTCATTGTACCTTTAAGACTTACAACAGCACTTTTTACAGCTTCCATTCCAATTCCTCTTCCCGAAATATCCGTGACCTCAGTTTTGGTTGAAAAGCCCGGTAAAAAAATTAAATTAATTAAAGATTCATCGTCTAACGTTTCTAACTCTTCTTCTGATTTTATTTTCTTTTCAAAAGCCTTTTCTTTCATAATATCAGGGTCAATCCCTCTGCCATCATCTTCCAATGTTATTTCTATCCTTTCATTATTTCTTTTAAAAGACATCCTGACACAGGATCTTTCAGGTTTTGCCCTCTCAATTCTCTCTTCTTTGGTTTCAACTCCATGATCTATAATATTCCTAAATAAATGAATTGAAATATTAATAAAAGAATAATATTCCTTTGGATCAACAAGAATTTTTTCTCCCCTTATCTGAACATCAACTTCTTTCCCCTGCTCCTCAGCAAGCTCTTCCAGGACTCTTTCATAACGATAAAAAAGAGATTTAAAATCTTTTAAAATATAGTTTTCAAGAACAAAAACCTTAAGTTCTTCGATGGACTCAACTTCATACATTTTATGATTTAATTCAATCGCATCAATGGTTTGCACTTCATCAATAATCAACTTATTGGCAGCTTCTATAACATTTCTATGTTTTTTAAAGAACTCCTTAAGTATATTATCAATTTTTTCAAACTGTCCTTGAAAATCATTCCATGAGTTTTTAGAAATAATTGTTTCCATATTATTAATAGTATAAGTTAAATGCTTCTGTCCAAATTGGCCGTAACGAGCTTTTAAAGTATGAAAAGTCCTGAAAATTTCTTCCTTATTTTTTTCCAACTCGTCTTTAAAGGGAAAATCAGAAAAAAGTTCAGTTGTATCATTCATGAGGTCTATAAACTCCAGAGGCCGTGACAAACAAAGCTTAATAAACTGAACATCCTCCCTATCCATTTCAATTTTCTTCAATAATTCTGATTCTTTAGTTTTATCACTAGCAACACAAATAACTTTACTAATTTTCTTATTTTCATATATCGGACGAAAATCAAGGTGAACTATTTTTTTTTCTATTTTATTAAAATGACTGGGTGCCAGGCTCAAAAGATCTTTGAAAGAAATCCTTCCTTTCCAAACATTTTCTCGCCACTTTTGAAAGGTTTCGGCTTCCTCTTTAGAAAAGCGTAAAACCTCGTCTATGCTTTTACCTTCAGGTTCACATTGAAATATTTTTTTTGAGGCAAGAGTTGCACCGTCTTGAATTATTCCTTGTTCATTAAAAATCATAAACCCCTGGCCTAAGTTTTCCAGGAGGTTTTTCAAGTCTTTTCTTTGAGAATCCAATTGATTATTCTTTTTTTGCGTGTCTTCCAAAAGACCCTTTATTTTTTCGTTTATTATATTTTGTCTTTTCATATTAAAATAATAATTTAAATAAATAAGGAGGAAACTGGTGATTATTAGAAGTCCTAAAGAAAATATAATAGAAATTAAAAAACTCATCTTATCAGCAATATCTGAAATTGAAGCAAAGTAAAGATGATCTTTTAACCGTATAAAAAGCATATTTTTTTTAAAACCATTCCATTTATAGCGGGTCAGTCCCACCAAACTATTGGCAATGGAAAGCTTTTCTTCAAAGGAGCCCTTGAATTCACTTTCATTAAATAATTTAGTTTTTTCATGGAGCTTGATATTTTTTTCTATAAATACTAATGTTTTTTCTTTGATATAACTTTTCTCATCAGGTTTAAGATTTTTATACTCAAGCCCAAAGTCTCTTAGAAGAACATGGTCAATTTTTTTTGAAATTTTTCCTTTAGTCGTGAGAGAAACGCCATCCATAGGCCAAAAAAAGATTCGATCTTTTAGATATTTATGAAAAACAACCTTTCTTTCATCGAGGTTTTTTGCTAATCCGAATTTCGTCAGCCCTACCTTTGCGGAATCCTGCACAGTTGGTCTTTTTAAGTTTTCCTGAATCGTAAAAAATAAAAATAAACATTGGACTGCGATTAAAACAAAACTAAATAAAAGAAAGTTTCGTTGGAAATTTTTTTTCATTGGGTCCAAGAATAAAATACCTTTACTTGTCTCACTATCAAGCACCTCTGACTTTTCGGTAATATAAAGAAATTAATTTATGTGAATAAAAAGAATTAATAGGAATAACTTTACTTAGACTTTAAACAGATATTATTAAAAGCCTTATCTGAGTTCCTTTCTAATAAAGTAAAACTTCCCTGAGTTAGGATTATTAACATTAAACCTGTACTCATAAACAACATGTTTATTTAAACCTTTTCCAAAAAACAGTGAATTATTGGCCAAGGCATCTCCAACTAGGACTTTCAGACCAAAGAAACAAGCAAAAAAAAGTAAGTTTAGAAATAATATCCTCAAAATTCCCCCTAAAAAAACCTACAACTTTTGTTTACAATAAATAATTGTTTAATTACAAACCCAACAAACCTGGTAGTATCCCACAACCATCATAATATAAGGTTTTTCATTATAAGAACTAGTAAATAAGTGGTGTATTAGACTCTGTTTTAGTGCATAATGGGTGCAGAAGTAAGCCATAAAAAACAGTAACTTACACCCTTTTTTTAAATCAGTTGCGACAACTTAAACTCAATTTTCTCCAAAGAATTATAGGGGATATCTATTTTAAGAGATTCCTGAATAGGTATATTTTCACAAAGGTCTAAACACGCTCTGATGACGCCAGCATGTGTAATCATCAAAATATTTCCATAACTTTTTGATTTAAGAATAATTTTTTTCACTCTCTCTTAGATCAAAATAGCTTTCTCTTAATTAAAAACTAAAATTTTCAATATACTTAACCCAAAGACCTAATTCCTCTCTAGGAATATTTACCCATAAAGCACCTTCATACGCACCGAAGTTAATTTCTTTTATGAGATAATTGACAACAAAAGGTTTTTTCAAAGATATGGCCATTATTTTGATTAATTTTTTATTAAAAGGGTTTTATTAAAATTTATAAATCTTTGAAATATTTAAATTGGAAACAAAACTTAAAAAGTGCTAATCTATAAATAGGTAGATAAAATAGGAGTTTCCTTATTAAAGCCGCATTTAGAGTGCTTGCCTTCAGTCTCAATCTACTAGCTTGGTCTTGGTTTTTTAGTGATGGCCCTCACAATAATGGGCTCGACCCCCATCCAGACTCATGGGGTGGCCAATGGCGCTTTCTCACCTTCTGGGGATTAAATGTAAACCTAATCATGACTGGCGGAGCACTTCTCTCTCAATTTAAAATAGCAAAACTACCTACTTGGCTTTGTACACATGCAGTGATTCACTCTAGCGTTGTCATGATTTTGTACTGGAGCCTCGTCGCCATCGACCCTTATTTAGTCAGAGTTCCCGGTCGCTACCTTCCCTGGTATATTGAATACCAGGTTCACCTCTTAACGGGTTTTTTATGTTATCTAGAAGCATTTAAATTTACAGGATGTTTTAAAGAATTAAAAAAAGATCTTCTTATGATTAACATTATGAATCTTGCCTATATAAGCTGGGTCGAGTTTGTTATATTCCCCATGAGTGGTCACCCCTGCAATAAAGCTGGAACCGTTTGTGGGTTCCCCTACCCCTTTTTAAATGAAATCCCGACCTCTGAAAGAATTGGGATTTATGTATTTTCCACAGCTTTTGTTTTTATGTTTTATTTTTTTGTTAGGAAAACAATTCTTCATTTCAAAAAGTAAAAGGTATTCTAATGTTTGACCGTCGTTTTTTTTTAAAGAAATTAAGTCTCTTAACAATTCCAACGGCCGCTACTGCCCAAATTATAAAAAAAGACCCTTGTATAAAAAAAGAAACTCCAAATCAATCAATGGGCCCATTTTATCCCGAAGTATTAACAATTGAAAAAGATGCTGATTTAACTCAACTAAAAGGTCATAAACAAAAGGCCAAGGGTCAATATATTCAGGTATCAGGTATAGTTCAGGATGAATTTTGTAAACCTATTGAAAATGCAATAGTTGAAATTTGGCAAGCATGCTATTCTGGTCGCTACAATCACCCTTCTGATACTTCAAACGAAAAGCTTGATCCTCACTTCCAATATTATGCAATGATGAAAACGGATGGAGCTGGAATTTATTCTTTTAAAACGGTCATTCCCGGAGCTTATAACGTAAGCTTAAACTGGATGAGGCCTCCTCACATTCACTATAAAGTCAGTTTAAAAGGTTATAAACCCCTTATTACTCAGCTCTACTTCCACGGTCATAAACTTAACAAAAATGACGGCATTTTAAATAGTTTATCTTTAGAAGAGAAAAAAAGGTCATCGTCGATTTTAAAAAAGGTGATAATGACTTTTTACAAGGAAAGTTTCATATCCATCTCAAAAAATACTAAAATTTTTCCAAAGCTTATTAGTCAACAACACATTAATTATTAGTCTAAAAGGAGAATATATTAAGACAATTGACTTAATCTCCAATTTTTAAGGAAATAAAAATGTTGAGGTACTTAAAATGGGAACTTATCTTTAACGAGCTTAAAACTAAAGGAAGTTTTCTGCTTCCTTTAAGAATTTTTATTGGTCTTGGTTAACTTCGGGCCGGTATAGGAAAATTAACAAAACAAGATTGGTACAATGGAGATGCATTAAAAAATTTTTTAGTGGAACATTTGAATAAGGGAGACATAATATTTCCGCCCTATGAATTTTTAGTTAATAATCTTTTTTTACCAAATGTTACTCTTTTGGCCTGGGTAATTATCATAGGCCAAGTCCTCTGTGGAATTAGCATTCTTGCCGGAGCACCAAATCCATCGGCTTTTTATATAGTTATACAAGTAGTACTTCTCTTATCTAATACAGGTGTTATTTTAGGATTCGATAAACTTTTATCTCACAAATTACATTATGCCTTTTTAATAGCACAGCATGAACATAAGACCATCAGACCTTTAGCAGAAAGGTACTTCTTTTTAATCCTAGTTTTTATAACTTTCATTGGGTCAATTTATTCTGCTTTTTATATTAAGGATTTTAACCCAAACAGTACTCATGATGTTGGAATGATTCTTTTTGTTGTCGGAATCATAAGTTCAGCAGCATTTTTTATCAAATATTGTTATCTAATACAGCATAGGATAAAGTTTTTAATCGTTTATGATGATACTGATGCAATAGAGGTTTTAGAATACTATATAAAAGAGACTTTCGACATTGAAGTAATCAAGACAACCAAAGTTTCCAAAGCCCAAGAAATGTTTGTTAAAGATCCAAATATTGTTTTAATAATTTCCGACTACAATATGAATAAAAATAATGAAGAGCTAAATGGTGGCGACCTCTATTTATTTATCAAAGGTTATAAAAATCTTCCCTTTCTTCTATTTTCCGCTGAAAAGGTTGAAGATCATGATAAGTTAACTAATTTTCATGAAGATAACATCCATAATCACATTCTAGGAAAACCCTTTGATAAAAAGAGAACTGAAGATCGCATAGAGGACATACTCGTTTATTACTGGATTTAGTCGATTTCTTGTCATAAAAAAATTCAGCCAATTTAGAAAAAAATGGGATAAAGTTTCAATTAATTATGCTTTATTAATTTCTTAAATTTAGACTATAATACCCTAATGCTCTTATCTTTTTGGGAAGGATTCATCTTACAAGCTAGTCTTATTTTGGCCTTTGGTGCTCAAAACCTCTTTGTTCTTGAGTCAGGATTGAAAAAAGATAATCACTTTATCGTGGCCTTTATTTGCACTATTTGCGACTTTACCCTTATCCTCATAGGGCTTTTAGGCTTTAGCTTTTTATTCGTTAATTTTCCCAATCTTAAATTAATATTTGGTGTATTAGGAACGGGTTTTCTCGCAATCACAGGCATGAGAAAACTTTTTTCAAAACAGATAACAGACAAATCGGAGTTCAATTATAAAAACTCAAAATCATCAAAACTGGATACGGTTTTCAAATCCTTGGCCTTTAGCTTGTTAAATCCTCTTGTCTATATAGATACGGTTTTTTTAATAGGAGGAACAGGTGCAAGAATAGAGGCATTAAATTTAAAAGTATCATTCTGGCTTGGTGCATCTTCCTTTTCATGCATTTGGTTTTTTGGTCTCTCTTACCTTTCTGCTCAAGTAGAATTACTAAGGCTAAGGCCTCAATTTTTTGATAAAGTTTCAAAAATATCCGGTCTTTTGCTACTATTTTTTGCTACAAAAATGATCTATCTATCGTTTTTTTTGGAGTAAAGGAAAATTTAAATCAGCTCTATTACATTAGGTTAAGAAACCTTCTTATCTTCAACAGAAGTAGCTGCCAAACTTTTTAAAAAAGTTAAAAATTTAATATTATTTTTATCTACAGGTAATGCATCATTTTTTTCAAGTTCATTTTCAAGGAGTGTTTCCAAAAATCTCTCAAGGTTATAATTAATCTCATCAAATGCTTCATCCTTAAATTCATCAGTGATTTCATAAGGGGAAAGGCAGATAACCGAACTTTTTATATAATCAATCATAATAGGATCAAGATCAGGAAGTTTTTTTATTTTTTGATCCAACCTACTATCATTTTCATCCACAATCCTTTTTAGTACTTGTAAAATAAGACTAAAATAAGCCCTTTTATTTATAGTATTAGATTCTTCGATCTTTTTACCAAATTCCATAATACTTAGTTCAATTTCTTCTCTTTTTATCAAAATTTCTTTATAAGGATCAATTAAATTATTTTTAATAATTGACTTATTTAACTTTTCCCGTTCAGGCATCAATTTTACTAGATTAGAAAGTCTACCAAAATACATGGCACTTTCATCATCTCCCATTCCCTTTAGGAGAAAAAAGACAAGTTTTGACCTTTGCTGTATGAGATCGATAACTCTTTCAAAATCTGGATAAAGCTTAGCTAAATGAAGAACCTTGCCAATCTTTTGATCATCAATTTTTTTAATATCCCTAACTAAAAAGGCATATTCAAATAAGTTATTAAATTGAGTTTCAAGTGCCTTTACTTTTTCCATAATAAAATTGACTGATTTAAAATGCATTTTTAGTTTTACTTTTAGAAAAAGAGAGAATGTAGACTGATATTGCAACAGACTGTCTAAAATATCACAAATAATATTAGTCGCCTCTATTTGTGGATCAATTTTTATATTTCTTTCATCGATATCGATTATTTCCCAACACTTCCTTTTAAAATCAATACATAAAGAGGGGAGTTCATTAAGATGTACCTGAAAATTATTAATAAAATTAATTAATTTTTCTTCGAAGTATTTTGACTCATAAGTATCAGAAAGCGGTGAAACAAAGTCTTCGAGGATATGAAAAGCTATTTCGGCTTGATTTTTTAATTCGTTCGCCAATATCCCCTTTTTTTTAATGTTAGCGACTTCTTTTAAAATATCGAAATTCAAGACTGTATCCGAAGATTTGAGGTAGTATTCCTCTTTATTGCTTACATCATCAGCGATACAAAGGATTTTATGAACAAGATCATTTTTATCCAAGATAGGCGAATAACTCAACTTAAGTGTCATAACCTTATCACCATCCTTTGAAGGCAATCGAACTTTGTTAGGAAGCCCTTCCGAAAGTGCAAAAAACTGAATTTTGTCCTGCTCAAAGACCATTGTTAAACAAGAAGTAAGATCACTATAAGCTTTTGTTCCCTTTCTTATATTATAAAATAAAAAGTCATATATATTATTACCAGTAATATCCTTATTAAAAATTTTCTCAGTATGCTGAGAAATAGGATAAAGCACTCTTAAGTTTTTATCGATTGAAAAGACAGCAGAGTTCATATTATCTAATAGGTCTTTAACTTCTTTCGTCCTCTTTTCAATACTTTTTTCAAGGCCATAACGAACATCTTCTAAGAGGTTTGATAACCTTTTTTCCTCCTTTACCTCCTCACTCAAATCAATAATTTTTTTATCAAGGGGAGCAATATTTAAAATTAAAATATGAAGTGTAGTCCCTACTAAAATTGAAGCACCACCGAATAAATACGTACCAAGAAAGCCTATAATTGAAACGGAAAAAGCTAGGACCAAAATAGTTAAATTATCAAAAGAATCTTTTTTATAAAAAACGAGAGATAAAAAAAGAATAATAAGACAAAAACAAAACCAAGGCACATAGATTAAATTTTTATCCAAAAAAAGTGGGAATAAACAAAACGATCCCAATATAGCAATAGAGTACCCTAATAATTTATAAAGGCTTACCATTTTATTTTTTAAATCCAAAAGTTCTTTAATATACAAGAGGTAAAGTATGGAGGAACCTAAAATTGATAAAGAGAACCCTATTTTTGAAAAGTTATAGGCATCGTGACTCATCCAAAAAAAACAACTCAAGGCCCAAAAAAGTATAACACCTTTATAAAACAAAAAAATTTTGGACTTAAAACAAAAAAAATAGACTAAGTTATTAATAAAAAGAGTCAATAAGCTAGAAAAAATGACAATATAGACAATATTTTTATTTCCAATTAATTCAAATTTTTTAAATAAACCTTTGATTTCTGGACCGTATCGTAAAGAGTCGTTTAGTCCTGATATAAAAGTATCCGCCTCTAGATTAGTGGCCATACTAAAAAAAATGAACAATAAATATAGACAATATGTTTTTCTCATAATTAACGATTAACTTATCGACTTTAATAGAGAAACATCAAATTCCTACCACGAAAAAAATCTTCTTTAAAAAAAATTAACCATTTTAAATCTTAAAAAAATCTATATTAAGGAAAAAGAAAGCTGATAATTTTACTCTTTTAAAAACTTTTTTCTCCTATTATAAATTTTGATTTCTTCATAATATAAAAATTTTAAACCAAAACAATTAAACATAATTTGAAACAAATCCGATTTTAGAAACATGAAAGTATACTCAAGGGGAATTTTTTGAAAAAAGATCATCCTTTTAGTGAAGAGCTCATTGAAAAAATATACCTTTCGAAAGTTCTATTTCTCTATATTTCGAAAAATGGAACGGTATTAGCTTCTCCAGTTATAGCTGGTCACGTCAATGCTTTAGATATTAGTCTATGGGATGAATTTGAAAAAGACGAAACAAGAAAAGATGCCCTCCTGAGGTTAATTAAGTTTATGGTCCTTAGGAACTTCGAATGTGACTATAGTGAAGAGGAGGGAAATATTACACTCACACTTCAATCTAAAGTATAATTTCAAAAAACCTCATTTTTAAAATATCATTGTTTCTTCTGATCACTCTTCCAAAGAAGCCTCTTGATATTATTTTCCTACCCCTTTAACCTTGGCACTTTTTTTAGCTAAGATAAATTTTCGTAAAGAGGGTTCTCAAATTTAAATTATTGAAAGAAAATATCCTATTTATTTCCAAAATCCCGCTCTATTTTTGCAAGGTTTTCTAAAGTTCCTTTTTTACAATCAGATTTACACATACTGAGATGCTTTCTAAGGGCATCTTTATACTTGAGATAATTATGATATTTAATAAAAGCAAAGACATCTCTACCAACCCTAGCATTATTCCATGAATGGGTTATGAGCTTAAGGGCTTTTTCTTTTAACCTTTGTCCCATTTTTTTATCATGATATAAGGGAAGCAATTTATGACCTACATGCTTATAGAGTTTTTTAATAATATTTCCTGGTATTTGAGGTACTGGATCTTTTTCAAGCATAATACGTGCACTATTTTTTATTAATTTATCATATGATTTTTGAAAATCTCTTCCTCCAACTCTAGGCGAAGCCCCAACTAATACATTAGGATTAATTCCAAACCGAAGCCTTAAATGGATCCCACAATGGGTGGCCAAAGCAGCTCCTAAACTGAAACCTATACAATATATTTTAGGATTTTTTTTATTTTTATATAGAAAAGACTCAATCCGCTTACTAATTGTACCAGCAAACCTATTGTACTCCTTATTAAAACCATTGTGGACTTTTATATCTTTCCACTCTTTTAATGTTTCTCTAGTTAAACCCTTCCACTTCTTAAAAGACTCCGTGACACTATAACTGGACTTTTTCTTATTTCTAAATATAGGTAACCACATTAATTTCTTTAAACGCAAATTAGAGTCTGTTAAGGCATTTTTTATCAACTTTAATTTATAGCCTTTCCCCATCCCCTTTACACCTGTTCCGCGAAAAGTAACAACAACCGTATTAATTGATTTATTATATGCTACATATGCACGACCGGCCCTTGGTTCGATAATACCTTCCCTAGAATTTTTTGCAGATAATCCCTTTTCAGTAATAAGTTCCCACCCTTTTGCAGATAGAAGTTTGAAAGTTTCACTACTTTCTTTTTGTGTTACCATACAAGAGTGAGTCATTGCAGACATTGCCGTTTTAATTAGATCAGAGTCATAGTTGACAATCGATCTGAAAAAATTTCCATTTTCGTATTTCTGTTCACGGTCTTTATTATCTAAGCCAAAACAGTTTTCTGTCTTTGTATTTCCATTGAAAGAAATCAACCACAGAATTAAAAATAAAGAAACTGACTTTCCAATAAAATTCCTCATCGTACTTTTCCTCGATTTAGTTTTCGCCAAACTAAATTAAATTACTTTTTATTTAAATCATTAACTAAAGACTTATCGTTTTTTTGAACAGTAGCCTGAGTGATTAACTTCGTATTCCTATTGTTTTTTTTATTCCAAAGAAAAAATATTTAAAGTGCTAAAAGTAAAAAAACCCAAACCTCTTTAATAGATAATTCTCATATAAACATTTTCCTTTCAAACTAGGTTAAACTTCGATTTAGAAAGCTTCTAGGTTAGATTGCCGTTCAAAAGCCCCAAATTTGACAACACATTGACTGTCACCTCATTACGGTCATTTACATCAAGCATTATATGAAGCGGCACATGAAAATGAAGTTTGGCATGCGTAAAAGGCCTTTCCTTTTTAAAGGGGAAGCTTATAAATGATTCAAAGCTAAAAAATGACGGCTCCTTCAAAAAAATTAATCAAGTTTTTCTTTTAAATTTATTAATCAACAGTTTGATATTGAGCACCCCACCTATGACTTTACTTTATTTTCTGTTTATGATCATTTTTACAAAAAAAACTCGGAGGAAATAAATGAAAAAATTAATGACACTTTCCATAGCGCTAATGCCTATGGTCCTCAATGCCCAATCAAGGCCTTTACCAACAAGACCATTACCTAGAATTAACCCTGATATGGTCAGAGAATTACCGGTTCCAAATATACCTGAGCTTAAAAAGGTCGCAAAGCTTGGCTACAAATACAAAGGTAAACTCAGGTTTAGCAGACCTTCTAAAACACTAGTTAAGGCCAAAAAGAGCCTTAAGCCAAGAAATGACAAGGAGCTTGTTTCATTTCACGAATTTCAAATGGTCACAAGAAGTGGACACAATATGACCAAAAAGCTTTCTCTTAGAGAGCTCAAAAAAATTGGTAAGGTAAAATTAGGATTCGATGGCGGCTTTTCTCCTAAAGTAGGAAGAATTCCTGCTAAGCCAACAAACGGTGCGGAAGTTTCTGAAGCGGTTTATAAAAGACCGGACCGAAATACACCCATAAGACCAATCCCTAGAAGACCAATGCCAAGAAGACCAATTGTTAATCCTAATGGCCTGGATAACATGGATGTGAACGAAGCAGACTTGATGGATTTCGATGGAACAACAAAAAGTATCATTCCTAACTCAGATTCAAGAGTCCAGGTTTCTGGAACTAACGCATATCCATGGCGTGCTGTTGGACAAGTTGGAAGCCATTGTAGTGGAACTCTTATTGGACCCCGCCACGTTCTTACTGCTGCACACTGCGTTTACAATATTAAATCAAACTCTTGGTATAGCAACCTAGACTTCACACCTGGAAGAAATGGAACAAATGGAAAACCTTATGGCACGATTGCTTGGAAAAAAGTCATCGCCAAAACCGGTTATACAAAAAATCACAGCTCTAATTATGACTGGGCCATTATTATTCTAAGTCAACCTATCGGAAATACAGTTGGTTGGTTTGGTTATGGGTATAACTACTCACAACTAAAACTTAACCTTAATACAGCTGGCTACCCAAGTGACAAATCAAGCAGCACTATGTGGCATACTTATTGTGCAAAAACACCTTTCAACTATTTTTCAAAAAGAGTTTCTCACCAATGTGATACTTGGAGAGGTCAAAGTGGATCGGCCATGTGGGTTTACAAAAAACCAAATTATAGAAGTATAAGAGCTGTTCATACAAGTGGAACAGGATCTCTTTGGGCAAGTTCAACAAGCTCAAAAAATGGTGGCGTTATCATAAACAGCTACATGTTTAATACTTTGAAGAGATGGAAAAGACAAAATCCTTAATTCCACATTCATTAGTAATTTCTCAAGAAGCGGTCCTGTTAAGGGCCGCTTTTCTTAGTCCTTTCGTAGGCCCCTCCCATTAAATAAAAAGTCTTGCTGATAGTTTCTTTGTAAAAAAAACTGAATCAAATGCTCATTCAAAGAGAAGAATTTTCTAAACTTAGATTTTTTTTTTCCGTAAAAAAGTTAAGACTCAATTAATTTAATAAGGACTAAATAAACCATGGTTAACGAAATCACTTCTCTAAAGGAAAGGCCAAAAAATAATCCTGATATGGTAAGAAATGTTTTTTTAGACATACTTTTCACATTAATTACTTGTGGCCTCTTTAATATCTACATTCAATACTGCCAGATAATTTCAATTAACGATATGTTACAAGAAGAGCGCTACTCTTTTTTAAAATGGTTTATTTTTAGCATAATCTCTTGTGGTCTTTATCATATTTATCATGAGTATGTTAAAGGAGAAGATATAGATAAATGTCTAGGAATTAGTGGAAACACCGGTGTCGTTTGTTTGCTTCTTACAATTTTTGGATTAAGCATCATAGCTGATGCTATCCAACAAAAACACATAAACGAGTTTTATGGTGAAAATAGACCTTAATAGCAAAGAAAGTGAAAAAAAGTATTTATTAGGCATAGGAGTCATTTGTCTTCTCTTGTTTCCTTTTTTTATATCAACGATCTTACCTTCCGGAATCCAGGACGAAAGAGCTCTCTCCAGGTTTATTCTGTTAAAATGCCCGGTCTTCTTTTTTTTTGATATTTTATGCCCGACTTGTGGCCTAGGCAGATCTTTAATTTCTCTTTTTCTTTTAAAGTTTAAAGTTTCCTGGTCCTATCATCCGGGAGGCATATTACTTTACCTTAATATCGTTATATTTTCTTATTTCTATTTTTTTTGCCCGTCCATTTATCACAAGGTTTTAAATTTGTTAAAGAACCTGAAAAAAGATAAGAAAAGAGTCAATTTTCTTACAGTGACTATAATAGGTTCTTATTTAATATGGAACTTTCTAAGAAGTCCTTTAAACTAAATCAGTTTAAAGAAAAGGAATCAATCTAAATTGAAATAAGTTGGAAGACGGGTTTTAAAGTGATCCTTTTTAGACTTATTATCATTTGAATAATAAACCTTACCTTTTCCTGACTCACTCATTCTATAAAAAAGCAGCATCCTTTTATATAAGCTATCACGACTCCAAAACTTTGAAGGAACATCCGGTGAATAGCTCACTATACTATATTTTTTTCGTAAAAGATCAAGTAAGCCGGCTTTTTTGGCCAGGGAGGAATCAGTTTTTGTTTCATTAAAAATTGAAACTGTATCAACAATATTATTATTCAATCTAACAAAACCAGAGTTTCCCCGTAAAGCTTCTTTAATCCATGAAGAAGTCCTTTGATAAGGTTCCCATTCACTTTTATTTTTATGTACCATCCAATTCAAGTCGGCCAATGCTTCAATATAATGTTCTTTAGTCCCATAACTCCAGGAGTCGACAGAAGAACTGTTACAAAGAATGTACTCACTTAACTCAGATAAACCCTGAGAAACTCTTACAAAAACTGTTTTTTTGCGTTCTTTCAACTTAAGACAAGGGTTCCTCTTCCCACCGACAAATAAAAATTTCACGTCAGACTTTAGTTTAATCCTTAAATTATAATCTCCATAACCAAATGTTGGTATTGGACTTCTCCAGAAAAACATAATCGTTTCTTTCCTTTTATTGCTTGGAATAGGGAATACTTTATCTGGACGCATATTTTTATTTAAAAAATCGATAGTCCATTGTCCTTGCCAGGTATAAAGAGTATCAAGAGCGCATTCTGGGTTAAAGTCAGCCCCTTCAAAGTTTTTTTGAAGACCTAGGATACCAGCTAGCTTATTGACCTTTCTATTATTTTTCACAAAAGGGATGGAGTGACCGACTCTGACAGATTTCTTAAGACAACCCCTCCAAACATCCTGAGCATTTTTAACCCTTGAATTTATTTGAGGTTTCTCGGCCAAAAGACTTAACGAATTTAAAAAAGCTATAACGAAAAATATTTCTTTCATAATAAAAACTTCTTTTTAAAATTAAATTTTAGAGCTCTGTTCCTCTTACTTTTTTCCATTTCCTTTTGAGAGATTTCATATTTTTTAGCAAGTAGCTTTTTAAATTATCAGTGTAACCTTTTTTAGATTTTCTTCTATTTTTATTGATTTCTTTTGAATTTTTTATAAACCTTTTAGCGAGAATTATTTTTTTGGTAACTCTTTTTAGAATTTTTTTAAGTTTTTGCCTGCTCCTCTTTCTTCCTTTCGAATCCATTTGGCCGATTTGATCGAAAGACTTTCCTTCGAAATGACTTAGGTGTCTCATATATTCACTGTAACCTGGACTACTGGCCCTCCAGAAAAAATCTGGCCTTTCTTTATTTTTAGGATGCCACATTCCACCAACGATATCACCATATCTATTGATATAAAGGTAATAGCGATAAGTTGTATACACTGTGCTTTTTCCTTTTAAATCCTTTCCAGACCAATTCGGTAAGTGCTCGTTAATCCAACCCACTACTGTTCGCACAGTTAAGATTTTTTCCGGATCTAAAGTAGGATGTAAACTGGACTCTAAAGGAATTACTGTCTGTCCCATACTGCTTATCGTTTTTTTCCAACTTTTCACATCATGAGTTTTTTCTACAGAGGTATGATAAGACCAAACTGCCTGGTTCCATACCTCTCCAGTTCTTGTTTTATCCATGACAAAACCTTTTTGCCTAAGGCCAATCAGGTTTGTTAAGGCAAGGTGAACAGCTCCTGGATTCATATCCTGGCAATTCATATTGGGAATTAAGCTACTCATTTTATCTTCTGAAATTAAATTATTAGCAAACATCTTCAAAAGAGTGGGAAGATTAGCATTACAACGGCCCCCCAAAAATAACATTTTTGCTTTGTCCTCACCCTGTAAATGCAAATCATAAGTAAGGAGTGCCTTTATATCACTTGAACCAAATTTAATCGTTTGTCCGTAATGGTTTTTTAGCTCTATTGGTTTTGGATTACTATATTGAAGAGTCGCTGGTGCCCACGCATGACATAGTCCAAACCAGGCGGGTATATCTTTCTTCGTCATAACTCCCGTTCTTTCTCTTTCATACTTTGTTAAATTAAAATTATAGTCTGATAAAAACAAATCCCATTTTTCTGAGGGCGATAATAAAGAGATCTGTTTAGTTGTAAGCTTTGATGCCTTTTCTGAAGATATTAAATTATAAGTTACATTATCTTTCTTATTTTTACTTTTATTTTGCCATCTATAAGTAATACCACCTTTGTAAGTAGGCCAATAATAGCCACTCCAGGGTTGATTTTTTAACTGACCTTTTAAGGGAAGATTTTTAAATTTCGTTTCGTAACCAAGGAGGAATTCTTCCGGATCGTCGATTTTTCCCCATTTATATAATTTTTTGGTTAATTGAGAAATTGAGTTTTGAGAAAAGGTAAATAGGAATAAAAAAACCGTAAGTTTCATTTCTATTAACTCCTTAAAAACCTCATAACCCGACAGTCCTTATCGGTTTATAAAATTAATACTTAAATATAGGTAAATTTTATTTGCTATATAAAAGCTTCTCT
>PAZA01000041.1 GCA_002715375.1 Halobacteriovoraceae bacterium | reverse complement strand
TAATTTAATAAATAATAAAACCATTTCAGGTATTCATTAAAAACACTCAAAAAAGAAGACTCTTTCTTCCACCATTCTTTGGGTATGTCGTTTGGAGCTGATTTTATCTCTAGGTCAAATGAGTTTACTTTTTCAAAAATCCATTCCGCCCGACTTGAGTGATACCAACTTGTAACAAGAATTACACTTTTTGATTCCGGGAAACGCTCTTTTACTGCACTTAAAAGAACTTTCGCTTCATCGAAAGTTGAAGTATTTCTAGTTTCAGAAAGAAAAATACGATCTTTCTTTGGCACCCCCAAAAGACCAAGCATTTTATCCACCCTTTGACCTTGTGACAACCCAATTCCCAACTCTTCTGCCTTTCCAAATTCTGCTTCTGCATAAATAACCTTTTTAACCCATTTTTTTTTATATAATTTGGCCATTTGAATTGAGCGGTCATAAAAACCACCCATCAATATAATACCAATTTGACCTTTCTCATTTAAAACAGCTCGCTTTTCAATTATTTTTGCAGGCAATTGAAAGACTTCGTTTCGAAATAAAAAGGAGTTTAAAAAAATCAATAAAACAAAAACGAAAAGTACACTTAGTGTTATTTTTTTTTTCATTTTTTCACTTCTAAGAGATTAATACTTGCCATATACCACAAGAAACTTTTTTAACTAACAGAGGTAACTTTCACCCTTGTTGTTGTAAAAGCTGCATTTCCCGAAACTTCGTCTCTTTCAAGATCGCTCGTTAAATCATTTATACTTGCACCATGATTTTTTTTGGCCACTCTTAATCTAACCCCTTCCTTGTTATGTCCATAACCATGCGGTAGAGAGACAACTCCCTCTAAAATTCCCTCTGTAACCTCAAGGGGAGCTTCGATAGAACCTGTCATGGAAGTAATTTTTACTAATTCCCCATGACTTAAGTTTCTTTTTTTCGCATCTTCAGGATTCATAAGAAGAGTGCACCGATCTTTTCCCTTAATTAGCCGCTCTGAATTATGCATCCAAGAGTTATTACTTCTAATATGACGCCGGCCAATTAAGTAAAACTCGCCTCCATCCATTTTCTTTTTTAAATACTTCTTGAGCCTTTTTTCATCTTTTAAAAGAATAAAAGGTGCAATATTTATTTTTTTTGAAGGTCTGTAAATACGCCAGGGCAAAACAGGTTTTAAAGGGCCAAGGTCTAGTCCATGGGGTTCTTTTTTAAGTTTCTTCAAAGTCAAATTGATTTTAAAACCCTTTCTCCCCAGAGTTCCATAAGGGCCTGTCCTTAACCCTAAATCAATTATTCTTTGGGAAGTCATCGCCTCTCTTATTTTTTTTCTAAAATAAGCCCTTATATTTTGAAATATATTCCCCTTCTCCATTCTCCACTGAAGACCCCTCAAAATTTGGCCTTCTGTTAATGATCCCTTTTTTCTTAGCAAAATTTGAGGATTGAACTTTGCCGTATTTCTGATAGAAAAATTATTAAATATTATGTCATAATGGGGCGACTCTAAGAAGTGGGTCGGTGGTAAAATTATATGAGAGTGTCTGGTCGTTTCATTCATATAAAAGTCAACAGAGGCCATGAAATCTAACTTTTTCAATTGTTCTTCAAGGGCCTTTCCATTAGGGGTGGACAAAACTGGATTTCCTGCGAAAGTCATCAAGGCCTTCACCTGACCTTGCCCCATGGTTTTCATTTCCGTTATCAAGGTTGCAACAGGAAACTCACCGCAAACTTCTGGTAAAAGCTCTACTCTGCTTTGGTATCTATTATAACCTCCCGGTCCTACAAATTTATGGACATCAAAGGCCGGCAGAGGAAACATGGCCCCTCCCTCAGTATCAAGATTACCAGTTAAAATATTGAAGGTATTTATAAGCCAGTGGCAAAGGGAGCCAAAAGGTTGAGTAGAAACACCAATCCTTCCATAGCATACTGCTTTTGGAGTTGCAGTAAAGTCAAAAAAAATCTTCAAAATACTTTCTTCTTTAATTCCAGTGTGCTCTGAAACGAAGCTAGGGTCGTACGCCTTAACCATTTTTTCAATTTTTTCAATCCTCCGAGTAAATTGAGTCAACCTTCCCGTCTTGATTCTATTCTCGCGAAAAAGAAGATGAAGAAGCCCTAAAAGAAGAACTGCATCTGTACCTGGCTTAATAAAATGGTGTTCGCTTGAAACTTCGGAAGTTTCCGTAAACCGTGGATCAATAACGACAACCTTTCCACCTCGGTCTTTTATTCTTTTTAAATGATTAAATATATCCGGGGAAGTCATAAGACTCCCATTTGAGGCCATTGGATTTCCACCCAAGATTAAAAAGTATTGAGTTCTTGAAATATCAGGAATAGGGACCATCAATTGATGTCCAAACATAAAATGGGCAACAAGTTGATGAGGAATCTGATCGACTGTGGAAGCTGAAAAACGGTTTTTACTCCCTATGGACTTTATAAATTGGGTCCCATACAACATGGCATCAAGATTATGAACGTTTGGGTTACCACGGTAGGTGGCGACAGCATTGGCCCCATATTTTTTAATAACCTTTTTTAAGGAAAACGCCGTTCTATCTAAAGCTTCGTCCCAAGAGATTTCAGTCCAACTATCTTTTTGTCTTTTCATAGGATGTTTAATTCTGTCTGGATCTTCATAAACATCTTTTAGACCATAGGCTTTTGGACAAAGATGACCCTTCGAAAGAGGATCTTTTGGATCTCCTTTTAGCGTTTGAATCTTATTTTGAAATACCTCAAAATCGAGCCCGCAAATCGCCTCACAAAGGTTACAAACTCCAAATACTTTTTTTTTCTTGGACAATTTTTTCTTTGCTTCCAAATTAGCCTCTTTCATCCCTTATTATTTAAAAAATACACGTTTAAGCTTATGAACATTTTTTTTTTAAGGTATAATATATCATCCAATAAGTTATCTTAAAAAGGTGTTTAATAAAATAAATAAGCGGTGATCAAAATGGAAAGAAAATGGTATCAGTCTTACGATAAAGAAGTTAAAAAAGAAGTTAATCTAGATCTATACGATAACCTTCCCCACATCTTCGATGAAATGTTTCATAAATTCCCAGATAAAGATGCTTTTATCAGTATGAATCATAGCATTACCTTTCGTGAGACAGATGAGCAAAGTAATAGACTTGCCAATTATCTTACCAATGAACTCAAGTTAAAGAAAGGTGACCGTGTTGGTATTATGATGCCCAACTGCCTTCAGTATCCTCTTTGTCTTTTTGCGATTTTAAAAGCAGGTCTTGTTGTTGTGAACATAAACCCCCTTTATACGCCGAGAGAACTTGAGTATCAACTTAATGATGCCGGCGTCAGGGCCATATTCGCTTGGGAACCAGCGATGAAAACCCTTGAGGCTTGCCTTTCTAAAACGGCCGTAGAGCATATTGTTTGTACCAAATTAGGAGACCTCCTTCCCTTTCCCAAAGGGTTTATTATAAATAGTGTTATTAAGTATGTTAAAAAGATGGTGCCCAAGTGGAATGTTCCCAACGTTATTTGGTTCAAAGACACTCTTAAAAATATGAGTCCGAAATTCGAAAGGCCTTCTATCTCTCAGGATTGTAATGCTTTTCTTCAATATACCGGAGGTACAACAGGTCTTTCTAAGGGGGCCATACTCACTCATAGAAATATCCTGGCCAATATTCAGCAAAGTCTTAACTGGTATGAATTTAAAGCTGATGAAGGCCAGGAAATTGTTATTAACGCACTCCCTCTGAGCCATATTTTTTCACTTGTTGCGATTTGCTTTTGTACACTAATCATTGGTGGAGTCAACGTTCTTATTACAAACCCAAGAGACATCGATACATTCGTCGGTGTTTTAACAAAAATAAAGTTTACCAACTTATCAGGGGTCAATACCCTTTTTAAAAAGATAATGGACCACCCCAATTTTTCGAAAATAGACACAAGCGCCCTCAAATATTGTGTGAGTGGTGGCATGGCCACGGAAGAAGCAGTCGCTAAAAGATGGGAAAAGCACACAGGAACTATCCTCTTAGAAGGATATGGTCTTACAGAGTGTTCACCCACTGTACTTTTTAACCCTATCAATAACAAAGAGTTCTCAGGCATGACTGGCCTTCCACTTCCTGAAACAGACGTTCAAATTAGAGATGATAAAGGTAATGAGATCGCAGAAGGTGAAATTGGAGAAATTTGTGTTTCAGGACCTCAGGTTATGAAAGGCTATTGGAATCATGAAGAAGAGACCAAAAAAGTTTTTCACGAAGATGGATATTTGCGGACTGGTGATATGGCCTATATGGATGCTCGAGGCTATGTCAAAATAGTCGATAGAGGGAAAGATATGATTTTGGTTTCTGGGTTTAACGTTTACCCCACCGAACTTGAAAATGTCATCACAAAACACCCAAAGGTATTTGAAGCTGCTGCTATAGGCGTGCCTGATGAAACTACGGGAGAGGCCATTAAACTTATTGTAGTGAAACATGATGAAGATCTTACAGAAGAAGAACTTAGAGGATTCTGTAAAGAAAACCTTACAAACTATAAAATTCCAAAGATTGTGGAATTTAGAAAAGAAGAACTTCCCAAAACTCCGGTTGGGAAAATTTTAAAGAGGGTCTTAAGAGAAGAAGAAGAAAAAAAGAGGAATAGCTAAAGTTACTTTAAATCTAAACTTATAAAAAGATCATTTTATGAATAATAAAAAGGAAAGAGTCCTCGTAACTGGTGCGACAGGGTATATAGCAAGTCATGTCATAAAAGAATTGCTTGAAAAAAATTACTCTGTTAGAGGTACCGTCAGAAGTCTTAAAAGTCCCAAATGCGAAGATTTAAAAAAAAATAATATTTTTGGACTTACAGGACAATCAATTGAACTTGTTGAAGCCAATCTAGACACCCATGAAGGATGGAGTCAAGCGCTTTCACAATGCGACTATTTAATTCATATGGCCTCGCCTGTTCCGAAAGGAGACAGCTACTTTAATGATACGTCCATTATCGATACGGCATTAAATGGGACAAAATCTGTTTTAGAAGCGGCCAGTGGTATCGTAAAAAAAGTGGTTATGACCTCTTCCTCAGCGGCCATTATGTTTCCAGAGGGAACCATGAATGATTCCTTTAACTTTAATGCCCCTCCAATAACAGAAGAAACATGGAGTAAAGTTGAAGGAACCTTAAAAACAATTGGAGCTTACCCAGTCTCAAAAACAAAAGCAGAATTATTTGCATGGGATTTTTGTAAATCACAAACAGGAGAAAAGGCCTTTGATCTCACAACAATTAATCCAACGGTTGTCATTGGACCACTCCTTTCTTCTAAAATAAGGGCCCTTAGCTTATCATTTCCTTATTTTGCGGCCTCAGGAAAAATAGGTTCCTTACCAAAAAGAAGAATTCCCCTTCCCTATGTGGATGTTAGAGACGTGGCCTGTGCTCATGTCGAATCTCTTAAAAACCCTAAAACAGATGGAGAACGCTATATTCTCCATAATGGATACTTTGATTTAGCTGATGCGCTACAAGAGTTAAAAGAAGAGTTTTTACCTT
This sequence comes from Halobacteriovoraceae bacterium, assembly GCA_002715375.1. Lineage (GTDB taxonomy): Bacteria > Bdellovibrionota > Bacteriovoracia > Bacteriovoracales > Bacteriovoracaceae > UBA7317. The sequence goes on along the minus strand of PAZA01000041.1, from coordinate 36,069 downwards.
TGAGTAAGAAGTGGCCCAAGCATAATATGCCAACTTTTATTTTCCACCTGTTATCTATTTTTCGAGAAGATGCTAAAATGCTGACAAGTTTTATGGGGCCCAGTCACGGCAAAGTAAGAGAAATCATATCAACGAAAGTTACAGATCACCTTGGGCTTCGTTATAGAACAATGTCAGATTCTCTTAGGGACACAATTAATTCTTTTAAAAAACTTGGAATGATCAAATGAAGTTCAAATTATTTCTTAGAGGGTTTTGAAATAATCAAGAGTGTTTTTAAAAGGCCTTTTGCCCTCCAGAAAGTCGCCTTTGAATAACCTGGCATATGAACCAAGTCCTTAAAAGATTCAACTGAAGGATACTCCATTATAGCAATTTGATTCCAATGATCATAAGTCTCGTCTATAACTCTTCCTAAAAAAGCAAGCCTTCCACCTAATAAAAGAACTCCTCTTAAAGCGATAAGTCCATATTTTTGATAATCAGAAAACCCTTCCTTCCCACGAAAAGAAAGAAAATTAATCATATGCAATGGTCCTTCTAAATTGGAACTATCTAGCCCCTTATATTGATCAGGCCTTGGATTAATTCCTCCGAGGTTTTCAAAATCATTCTTTTCTTTATTTTTGAATTTTGAAAAAGGGATAATCTTCCCAATAGTTTTAAAAATAGTCCCGACAAACTTTAAAGGTAAGGGTAAAATCCTTTCCTTTATAAAAAGAACTTCCAGTTCATTATTATTTTTTTTGAAATCTTCTTTTAATTTTTTTAATAAATCAGATTTATAAAATTTACATAACTCGTTTGAATTGGAAAACCTTAAGAGGCATGCTTGATCAAAAGGAGTCTCTCCTTCTCCAATAAAAAAAAATTTGGATTGTGCCTCCCAAATTAATTCTAAATCAAATTCTTGAAACTCCTCTCCATCTTGCAGCGTTTGTTCAAAATTTATTAATCGACCTTTATCATTGATCTTTCCAAAAAGAGCAATGATATTGGCCTTATCATTTAATATGTTCGTTTCACGAAAATCTTCTTTTTTCTTTTTCAAAAAATTCATATTGATCCTAGCTGAGATTATTTTTATGATCTATATTATAAAAGGAAAGATGTTTTTTTTAAATAAGGGTCTTTAAATGTCCACCAGAGATAAAATCAAAGGCAATATTATTAACTTTATCTTAAGTGAGTATGTGGAAAATAGAACGGAATTTTTTCATCGGATCAAGTCTTTCAAAAAAGAGGCCATTTATTTTTATTACAATTTTGGGGATTACCATAGTTACCTTTTATTGACACTTCTCCAAAATTTTCACAAATATTCTGAACTGGAAATAAAAATTATTCTTATACCTCACCCAAAAGGAGAATTTGACTTAGTTCCTGATTTAAGAGGGGACTGGGACTTTAGAGATTCGAAGACATTATCTTCATTTTGGGAACTAGAAAATAATATACTTGAAAACATTGAAAATTTACCAGATCTAAAAAGAGATCATATTTCAATGGCAGAAAGCATAGCAATCAAAATCATTGAAAATAAAAAAAGCCCTGATCACCTAAAGTTAATAAAAAAAATAAGTGATGCCCTCCTATCTAATGATAGAGAGACCCTTAACAAATTAAAAAAAATCTACGGAAAAGTGGATGAAGTTTTTAGAGAGGATTATTTAAAAAAAAATCAAAAGAATCAAATTAAAAAAGGTCAATACCAAAGTGGTGTTCTTTCTCATAATGGAATATGGTATTGGGGATTAGATCGAATTCCCTTTTTAGAAAAGAGGCTTAAAAAAAGAGGTCTTTATAAGGGAAGCATTTTGAAACAAAAAAAGGAAATATTTACCAAAGAAAAATCATTAATATTAAAAAACGATTCTATAAACCTTGATTTTTATTTTTCTTTTAGAAGTCCTTACTCTTATATTTCACTTGACCGTGTATTCAATCTTGAAAAAAAATATAAAATTAAGCTTAATATTAAGCCGGTTCTCCCTATGGTTATGAGAGGTCTTCCTGTTCCAAGTCAAAAAGGTTTATACATTATAAGAGACACTTCAAGGTTAGCGAGAGTTTTAAATATCCCTTTTGGAAAGATATCAGACCCAGTTGGGAAAGGTGTTGAAAATTGCATGGCCCTTTATCAATTTGTTAAAGATAATGGAAAAGAAAGGGAATTTCTTTTATCAGCGACCAAAGGTTGTTGGTCAGAATCTTTGAATCTTGCTGACCCTAAAGATTTGAAAAAGGTGATTTCAAGGATAGGTCTCAACTTTGATTCTGCCAAGGGTCTTTTAGAAAAAGAGAATTGGAGAGAAATGACTTCAAAAAATCAAAAAGAACTCGAAGAATTGGGACTTTGGGGGGTACCCTCTTTCCATTACAAAGGTCAATCTTTTTGGGGACAAGACCGAATTTCTTTTCTCGAAATTTTAATGGCCTCAAGTTCTTAAGATTTAAGATTTAAGATTTAAGATTTAACATAAAAAGAGTATCCTAAAAATAAATTAACAAAGAACTATTTTCACTGATAAAGGTTAAAAATTGAAAGAAAAATTCGAGTCATTTCATTCATTTTACAAGTTTTACTTATTAGAACATAAAAAAAAAGGAACGAGAATTCTTCATTTCGTTGGCACTAGCATAGGCCTAATTGGTTTAATAATTTCTTTACTTAACTTCAATCCAAAACCTTTTTTTGGATCAATTTTTATGGCCTACTTTCTTGCATGGGTATCTCATTTTTTTATTGAGCATAATAAACCCGCGACTTTTAAATATCCTTTTTATTCATTTTTGGGAGATTTAAAAATGTTTATGGAACTCCTTTTAAAAAAGAGAGGGTTTGGCGATGATGACCCTGATAAGACCGCTTAAGATGCAATCGTAATAATAAATGCTGTACCATGACCTAAATTATTTTCTATCTTTATATCTCCTCCTATTTCTATAAGAATTTTTTTAACAGCATCCATTCCTACTCCACGGCCAGAAATTTCTGAAACTTTTTCCTTGGTGGAGAGATTTGGAAGGAAAATCAAATTAACCTTTTCTTTTTCTGTCATTTTTTTAATATCATCATCTTTTATAAAATTATTTTTCTTGGCCTTTTCTATTAACCTGTTTAAATCTATTCCCCGGCCATCATCCTCTAGCTTAATGACAAGATCATCATTCTTATTCCTGTAACAATTAATTTCTATTTTTCCTATTTCATTTTTACCTTTTTCTAGCCTACTGCTGGGACTTTCAATTCCATGATCTAAGGAGTTCCTAATTAAATGAATAACAGCTTCGTGTAAAGATTGTAATTTTTCTTTTTCAAGACTTCCTTCGATCCCTTCTATATTTAAATTAACCTTCTTTCCAAGCGCTTGCGAAACCTCCTGAACAAGTCCTTTAAATTTATTAAAAGAATACTTAACTGGTAACTCAAAGAGCTTGTCAAACAATTCTTCAAACTTTTCATTTGTTATTAAGTTCTTATTTACAACGAGGTTTTTCAACTCTTCTTTAAAAGTAATAGAATTTTCAATGAGAACCTCTTTCATATCAGGTTTATGCTCCTTCTTATGATCACCTTTTTCGATAGAGAAGCTCTCCAAAACTCTCAATACGTCATATCTTTTTAAATAATGAATCCAAGTAAAGTCTTTCTCTTCAAACAACAAGTTCATTTGATTTAAAAAAGTGAATTCTTCCTTGTTTTTTTGAATTTTAATATCCTTTATTGAATAACCGGACATTTCTTTTCGAAAGGCATAATTCAAATCTTTATTATATAGCTTTAAATTTATCCTGGTAACAAGAGAGTTTGCTATGTCGCGTTTTGAACAATTAAAGAGTTCCATCAAAGGTTTAAAAAAGCTATCTATCTCTTTACCTCTGCTAATATAATTATCTAAAATCTTGAATATAATTGTATTATAAAACTTTTCCTTTAAGTCTTCGATGGAGGTATCTCCCTCTAAAACCTTTAGTAATAGATCTCTATCTAGCATATTCAATTTATACCCATTATCAAATTGACAGATAAAAAAAACAAAAACCCAAATTTGTTTAAAAAAGTAATCGATTAATGACTTAGGAAATCCCGATTTTTGCTCCAAACCATTAAAAAAGAGCCTGAATATCATGGGTATATATTCAACCTTCAGGCTTGAAAATTGAGTGTAAACACCGTAAACAAGATGATTAATATCATTATAGTTATCATACCTATTAAAATCTGTCATAAGCTTTGAGAGTTGAACAATCGAGTTACTCCAGTTATCTTCATCTATTTCGAGAGGCTTGAAATAATCAGACTCTGACAAAATACTTAATGTGTGCTGCCTTGAACTGCTCAGCGGGTCAGAAAAATCTTCTTTAAAAGTGGCATAGTTGAAAATAACTTCCTTTTTGTAATATTGGATTCCATTTTCTAGAAGGTGAATTTGACCGGATAAATCCCTCTCATCAATTCCTCTGGCCAATCCTTTAAGAGAATGGAGTACCGCGGATAACTCTTTTTCATACAAATCTTCAAAATAAGATGGCCTGGACTCATCGTAGATCTTTTCATAAACTAATGCATCATCAATCAACAGTTTATCAATTTTATCTTTTCGGAAGTAAGATTTTGCGATAATCATTTCAAGGTTTTTAAATAACTCGTGAATTTTTTCTTTAAATTTTAAATCGTCTTGAAACTCCAAATTAAAGACTTCTTGTGCGGACTTAACATAACGGCTTAATTCACCTTGAAGTTCATATATTTTTTGAACAATAATATTTAATTCACTTGAATCTATTGATGCATCGAAATCATCTTTTTGGGTTATGCCCTGTATATATCCCTCAAGTTCATGAGTTAATGAGGAAATGCCTGTAAAATTACAAACACGGGCATTTCCCTTTAGGGTATGAAGAATCCTAAGCATTTTCTGGGCATCCTCTATAGATTCCCCAAGGCTATTTTTTGATCTCATTAATTTAGAAAGATTTAGAGTGTCTGATAGCATTTTTGAACTTATTTGAAAAAATGGAACTAAGTCATCCTTACTATTTTTTGCAAGCTCCTGTAAACGTTGAATATTTTTTAATGAATTTTTTTTCTGTTCCTCAATTTCTTTTTCCAATTTTTCAAATTGAGTTATATCTTCCACTACAAACATTAATCTTTCCAGAACTTCATTTTCATTCCACAATGGATACAACTTACTGGAGAGAATTTTTACCACCTCAACACCATCTATATTTAAATTGAGATGGACTTTTTTTGGAAAATGATCTTTCATCAAATCCCATTGCAAACTATCTGCTCCAAATATGGTATAAAAAGAAAATAGCATAGTGCTATAAGATTCACTTTTTTTATCTAAGCTTTTATAAAAAGTTTCAAAGACATCTTTTCCCTCAATAGATTCATTAAAGATAGTTTTTGAAAAATGAGAAACAGGACTTAGGATTAAACCATTTGAATTGATAGTAAAAACACTTTGACCCATGTTATTTAATAAGTTGGAGGTTTTTCTTTCCGAATCGATAGCTTCATTTTTTGCATGGATAGCTTCTTCAGTCCTAATCTCTACCTCTTTTTCCAAATGCAAACTTAATTTTTCCGCCATATCATATGCGTAGGAAAACTTTTTTGATAAAATATAACTTTGAATAAAAACAAATGCGATGCTTGTATAGGCGGCTATCTCAGGAGCCGTAATAACCTGAGAAGCGATTAAAATATCCCAAACCGTTCCAAATATAAAAAACCCTATTCCCATTAAACAAATTTTTGAATAAATTGTTTTATTAAAAACGGCCCTTAACATTTGAATAATTAAAACAATAAAAAATAAAAGGACAAAAAGCTGATAAAAGGGGAGCGTTTTGGAAAACAAAACAGGAGGTAATAAAACGACCATGACTCCAAAAATGCCACTAATTCCCCACAAACTATTCATAATTATCTTTTTAAAATAATCAGGAAACAAATACTTTAGAAATTCAAAAAAGACCGGTCCACCCAAATAAAATGTTAAAAACTCTATTTTTCTATTTAAATGAAAAGAAAAAAGATTTCCCTTACTTAAGACACCATCAAAGTAAGAATCGTTGGATAAAAACCTTAAAACAACAATCATACAAAAAATAGCAAACCAAAAACTACCCTTGTCTTCTCTTCTTTGGATAAAAAGTCCAAAATGGTAAAGGGACATTATGAGAAAAATCCCAAGAGTAAAGAATTTTTGAACTTTATTATTATAAAACTCTTTTTTTATGCTTTCTTTTAAACCTATTTTCATTCCATTTATGAGGCCCCCACCTCTATAGTGAAAATTCGATCCATGAATAAGAATATAAAAGTCTCCTGGAACAATATTAAAATCATTAAATTCAGGACCTAACTGGGGTATCGTTTGACTTTTTGTAGAACCAACCTCCCCTTTTCCTCCCAAGCTTTGAATTTTATTATTTTGAATAATATAGATTTTATAATTGGATGAAAAACTTTCTATTGAAATCCCCAAGTTTGTTGGTTTTTTAAGCCCCTCCACTTTTAAAAGGAATGTTCCAAAGCCCATAGGCCCATAAGTTGCTTTAGTATTATTTTGTGATTTATTTTTTTTATGCTTTAAATGATTCCAAAACCCAGGAAATTCTATCAACTGAGAATCTTTTTTTACTTTATCTAATTGTAAACTTTCAGGATTCAGTAACTTTTCCCAGAAGAATAACCACTCTCCCTTTAAAATTAAATTTCCTTTATTTTTAAAATCGTACTCGTTTAGATTTAGCACGCCATTTTTGGCCTTAAATGCCAATTCACTTTTTATTTCACCCTCTTTAGCACTTAATTTGTTTCCACCAATATTAAGCGCAACTATTAAGCTGGCAAAAACAAAGTTAATATAAATTTTTCTTAAACTTTTATATTTCAAACTTTCCACCTCTAACAGACTCATCGGTGAAAAAGTGTTTAAAAAAAGTAGACTTAAACGCTTAATTTAAATTATATTTTCATCAAACTCCTGACAAAAAAACTTCCATCAATTTTATAATTTATATTTTACTTATCAAAGTTAATCTTTAATCACCGATAAATTGAATACTAAGAGGAATCGTTTTATGAACTGCACCGAACTCTTTTTTAAACAGGCGAAAGAAAAGCCTGAGACCATTGCCCTTTTCGATTTTAAAGGGAATAAAACAACTTTTAGAGAATTATCTAGAATGAGCACGCTTGCCCAAAGTGAATTAAGAAAGGAAGGTATGAGACCAGGGGATACGATTCTTCTTCAAGAGTTTCCAGGACCAAGGCTTTACTCTCTCGTTATTGGAATTCTTTCTTTAGGTGCAACCGCAATTTTAGTTGAACCATGGATGCCAATTAAAAATATCGAAAAAGTTATTAACGAAGTGAAACCAAAATTATTTTTTAGTGGGCTAATTGGTAAGTTGTGGGGTCTTCGAGTCAAAGGTGTTAGGAATATTGACAAATGGATCGGGCCATCTTTATTTAAAAAGCCCATCCCTTCAGATGATAAATTTATTTTGGAAAATGTTGAAGGCAATACTCCAGGTATTATTACATTCACGACGGGTACGACAGGAGACCCCAAAGGAGTTGTTAGAAATCAAGGATACCTTGTCCATCAACATAGAATTTTAAATAAGGTCTTAGAAATTGATAAACACAAAGGCACTGATTTGTGTGTTTTCGCTAACTTTGTATTTTTAAACCTTGCTTCCGGAAGACCATCTCTCATAATGCCAATGAAATGGTCAGAGAAAAATTTTAAAAAGCTTGACGAACTTCCTGATGAACTAAAACCAGAAACCGTAACATCAGGACCTTCTTACCTTATGCACCTTATTAAGTATGCTCATTTACCAAACCTTAAAGGTGCTCATATAGGTGGGGCCTTAACTGATATCTGGATTTTTGAAGATGCCATAAAAAAGTGGCCTTCAGCCGAATGGACTCATGTCTATGGTAGCAGTGAAGCAGAACCTGTTGGTGTGGTTGATTTAAAAGATGCCATTTCAAAATCCAAAGAGAAAGGATATTTTCAAACACTCTGTTTAGGAAAACCTGTATCAGATATAAGTGTTCAAAATGAAAAAGATGCACTTTGGGTTGCAGGAGACCATGTTTGCCCGCGCTATATAGGAAATGAAGAAGAAAATAGAAAAAATAAAAGAAAAGACGAAAATGGAAGGATTTGGCATAATATGGGAGACCGAATTAAACAGGAAGATTCCGTTATGTGGTATTCTGGTCGATCCGGTCAACCCAAAGAAGAGTTTGAACTTGAACAAAGTGTTTATCAATTTCTTAAATCTAGCCTTTCATTTATTACCACTCACCCAAAAGAAAAAAGACTTATTTTAGTTGGAGAAAAACTTAAGGGTAAAGAAGAAAGCATTCAGAAAGAATTCCCTGCAATTAGTGAAATTTTTCACGGAAAAATTATCAGGGATATAAGACATAGATCTAGAATTAATAGAGTTGAATCATTAAGGAAATGTGGCTTATGAAAAATTGGCTTACTTTCATAAAAGAAAGGATACCTGTTGTTGTTTACGCCCTTTTAGTTGGAGGGATTACAAGTTCTAGCTTTGTTTTTGGTAATATAAAAATAAATATTGAAGAAGCTCCTTTATTCATCATTGGCTTTTTTGGTTTATTTCTTTGCTTTGCCATTTTAAGAATGATGGATGAAGTGAAAGATTTTGAAAAAGATAAGGTCGCCCATCCAGACAGGCCTCTTCCACGAGGTCTTTTAAAAGTCGAGCAAGTTTTGGGCATGATTAAATTTATTTATATTTTTATGATTCTTCAATCTATAGCACTCTTAATTTTTAAAAATATTGAATCAGGCTTATGCTACTTGCTAATAACTGCATGGCTAGGGCTAATGTATAAAGAGTTTTTTATTCCAAAATGGCTAAACGAGAGGCCTTTAATTTATGCTATTTCTCACCAAATTCTTATGTTGGCCGTCGCTGCCTTTCCTGCTTTACTTTATAATCAAAGCAATAATTACGGCACAATACTTGCTCTCGGAACAACCATCCTAGGATCATTCTTCACCTATGAAGTTTGCCGAAAACTCGACCCAAAAGCGGATCCAATTCTTGGAACATATCTTGTCACCTATGGACCATTTAATACATTTACGATTGTCATAGGAACATCAGTTGTGGCCTGGTTTGGAGCTTTGCAACTTGGATATTTTCCACTTCTTGCTTCATTTCAATTACTATGTGTCGCTTCATTTCTTTTAATATTTTTTAAACCGGAAAAATATAAGATTGTAGAAGGTATCGCAACACTTTCTTTACTAATTCATCTGTGGTGCGGCCCTATTTCCTTATTTATAAGTTTTAAGGGGGGATCATAACATGGTCATGATATTAACCAAAAATCAATCCCTTGAAGAGCTCTCTTCTTATGGTGGAGGAAAGGCCAAAAACCTTTACCTTATGACCAAGGAGGATCTTCCTGTTCCTCCTTGGGTCTGTGTATCCTCAAAGGTTTTTGAAAACTTTAAATTAACAAATGGTTTCGTTTTAGAGAGAGAAGAGGGAGAAGAGCTCGCTAATTTTTCAAAAAGAGTCGAAGAAACATTGATGAAAGGTATTTTTGATGATGCCTTTAAAGCTGATTTAAAAGAAAAGTTATCAGAAAATAACCTAACCGACAGTTTTGTGGCCGTAAGGTCTAGTGGACTTGATGAGGACTCAAAAGACCATTCTTTCGCTGGACAATTTTCGTCTTATCTTTTTCAAAAAGGAATAGATAAAATTTTAAGGTCGCTTAAGCTTTGTTGGGCCAGTGCTTACTCTGAGAGATGTCTTCATTACAGAATGACAAATGGACTCCCGATGGAAGGAATGGCGGTTGGAGTCGTTATTCAAAAAATGGTTAACTCTGAAATGAGTGGTGTTTCTTTTTCAAGAAACCCAATCCACCCATTAGATAGGGAAAATCTTATTATTGAAAGTGTCTATGGCCAGGGTGAAGGGCTTGTTAGTGGTGCCCTTGATGCTGATAACTATACCGTTAACAGGAAGGCCATGACTTATGAATCCAAACTGGCCAAAAAGAACGAAGCATTTTATCAAGACCCAAACGGAGGTCTTGAAAAGAAAAGCCTTACAGAGGACAAATGGGAGGAAAGCTCTCTTACTGAAAAACAAATTAAAGAAATATCGCAACTTGTTTTAAAACTAGAAGTTCTCCATAAAATGCCTCAGGATGTTGAATGGGCCATTGAAAAAGAGACCCTTTATCTTCTTCAAACAAGACCTATTACAACACTCCCCCCTGACTCATTTTTTAATCCTAATATAAATGGCCATGAGGCCACACTATGGGATAACTCAAATATTATTGAAAGTTATAGTGGTGTAACAAGCCCTCTTACTTTCACCTTCGCAAGTTACGCCTATAGAGAAGTTTATAGGCAATTTTGCGAAGTTATGGGAATTTCACCAAAAGTCGTTGAAGAGCATGAAAACCAATTCAGGAATATGCTTCTTTCTATGAGAGGTCATGTCTATTATAACCTCATTAATTGGTATAAAATAGTCCTCCTCCTTCCAGGAAGCAGTGGTAATGCGGGTTTCATGGATACTATGATGGGTGTTAAACAAAACTTAAAACCTGAAATAAGAAGTCTCTTTGACTTTATGGCCAATCCCCCCGAATATTCCTTAACGTTTAAGATTGGCGTTTATACAAAAACGATTTGGCGCTTTATAAAAATGGATTATATTATTGATTCATTCCAGATGAATTTCAACTCTGTCTATAATAATATCAAGAAGACCGACTTCACCCAGATATCTCTTCCTAAACTCATGGAAATTTATGAACAATTAGAAAATCAAATATTAAAAGATTGGAAAGCACCCATTATTAATGACTACCTTTGTATGATTTTCTTTGGCCTTTTAAAAAAGCTTACCACAAATTGGGTCAACTTGGACGAGGATAAAGCGGGAAACCTTCAAAATGACCTCCTTTGTGGAGAAGGAGACTTAAGAAGTACAGAGCCGACAAAGATGCTTATGTCTATAAGTGATTGGATTGATAATATAAAGTCAAATCATGAACTTAAAAACTGGCTTCTTGAAACTCCACCAGATGAAGTTTGGAAACAATTAAAAAAAGAACCTACTAAGTTTAAAGAATTTAAAGAAAAATTAGACCACTATTTAGACCAATACGGTTTTCGGTGTGTAGCTGAATTGAAGCTCGAATCAAAGGACCTTCACGATGACCCAAGCTTTGTCATCAACGCTATTATTAGCTATATAAAGTCTAAAAGCTATTCCATAAAAGAAATGGAAAAAAGAGAACGAGAAATCAGGGCCAACGGGGAAAAAGAAATAGAAAAGCATATTGGTGGTTGGCGTAGAATGATCTATTATTGGATTCTCAATCAAACCAGAAGGGCCGTTAAAAATAGAGAAAACCTGCGTTTTGATCGAACAAAAATTTTTGGAATTGCAAGGCATATTTTCCGGGCGATAGGTGGCCATCTTGAAAAAATGAATGTTCTTCAAGAAGAAAGTGATATCTTTTATTTAACAGTGGAAGAAATAAGAGGCTTTATTGAAGGGAGGGCCTTAGGTCTTAATTTAAAAGAAATCTCACTCTCCAGAAAAAAAGAATATGAAAAATTTGAAAGCTCTCCTCCTCCACCTGATCGTTTTTTAACTTATGGAGCCGCTTCTGCTTCTGGAAACTATGTAAGCTTAATGGAAGATGCCGACCTTCTTAAAAGTGAAAGACGGATCTCCGATGATCCAAATGTTTTACTTGGAACTCCTTGCTGTCCTGGTATTATTGAAGGCATTGTTTTAGTTGCCCATGATATAAAGGACACAGAAAAGCTTGATGGACAAATCCTTGTTACATCGAGAACAGATCCTGGGTGGGTTCCCCTCTATCCTTCAAGTTCCGGACTTCTCATTGAAAGAGGAAGTCTTCTTTCACACTCAGCTGTTGTTGCAAGAGAATTAGGTCTTCCAACAATTGTTGGGGTCGATGGTGGACTTATGGAAAGGCTAAAAACAGGAATGAAAGTCAGAGTTGATGCTGGAAAAGGTGAAATAAGGATTTTGGAAAATGACAATTAAAATAGTTAAGAGGTCTGTTCAAGGAGCATCACAATTTGACCACTCCTTTGCATCCGTGCAAAACAGAGTCAGGAAGGCCCCCTACAGCTCAGGAAATTACCCTGAACAGGTTTGGCTTGGTATGCTCCAGTTACCTAAACCTCCCAAAAAAGAGTTTTTTATGGCTGTCGATGGAGATAACCTTCTAGGTCGAATTGGCGCTAATATACCTCCTGACTATCCCGGGAAAGGCTATGTCGGCTTTTTTGAAGTCGACGTCACACATAGTGACCATGAAAAGATTGCCAAAGAACTATTAGAACAAGCAGAAAGTTGGCTAAAAGAAGAAGGTGCAAGTGAAGTTATAGGTCCTATTAACTATAATACTTGGTTTTCCTACCGCTTTAGAGTAGACCAATCAGATGACCGTTTTTTTGTTTGGGAACCTATTAACCCACCAGAATACGTCACTTATTTTAAAAATTTCGGTTTTAAAACAAATGAAAGTTATTCAAGTACATTATCTGATAAAAACTATAAATTTGCTGATGCCACCAAGAAGTATTACGACAGGACAATCAAAGATGGCTTTACCTTTCATGCTTTTGATAGTGAAGAGTTTCTTCTTGAAAACCTGGAGTCCATTTTCACATTGAGCCTTGAAGGGTTTAGTAAAAATTACCTCTATGAGGCCATTACTTTTCCTGAGTTCCAGGCCCTTTATGTTCCTCTTTTTAAAAAGTTCGATTTTAGCACAAGCCATATGGCAAAAAGCCCAGAAGGAGAACCTGCGGCTTTTTCTTTTACCTTTAAAAGTGGTAACGACCTGGTCTTTAAAAGTATTGTCGTCAACCCTAATTTTCAAGGGAAAGGTCTTTCGAACGCTTTAATCCATTGTTGTGCTAAGATGGGCCACGAACAAGGCCTTGTGGACTATATATCAGCGCTTTTTAAAAGAGACTCGATTACAGCGAACAATCTTCAAGCAAAGACTGAAACATTATGGGAGCACGAATATCAATTATTTTCCAAAAAAATAGACTAGATCATTATACAAAGTTTTTTAATTTAACTAAGTTGAGTTTCCTAAAAATTAAATTTAAGGGAGAACTAACCTCTCTGGCATATCCTCTGGAGCCGTACCCAAAGAATTCCAAAACCTATAATATTGAAGCCTAAACATAAAATAAACAGCAGGATCTTTTATAAGATAAAAGTTTTCAAAGTTTTTTTGAAAAGCAGCACCTGTTAAATTTCCTGCTCCTGTAAAGACTGAATAATTATTATGAAGAGGTCCTGTAAAAATAAGAAATTTATTGTGTTGAAGCTGTACCTTTCTGGCGCCAAAAACCTTGTCAGCAAAAGTTTCAATATATTTAACCTTAAGGCCCTTTGCAATTAGGTCGTCCACATGAACGGCCTCTCTATAAAGATTCCTCCCCATTCCTCTTTTCAGTTTGCTTGACCAGTAAAGGTCATCATCAAAAACAAACTGAATGTGGGCCCCTCTCTTTAAGGCTTCTTCCATAAAAGCAATAATTTGTTTACTTGAAAAACGGTGGGTTGCCATACGAATTTCTGAAGCGTAGCTCATTTCGTTTTTTAAAGCCTCAAGGGCTTCTTTACCTTCAGCTGGGACGAAAAAAGCTTTGATATCTGTCTCTTCAGGAACATTAATATTTGCTCTACACTCTTTTATAAATTTAGTGAAAATATCAATTGAAGTTGCGTAATCAAGAAGGCCTTTCTTTAAACAAAGATGTGATTGAAAGAAGTAACTTTCAGAATTAGTTGTAATAAAATGCCAATTTTCATGATGGGTCGTTGTCCCATTAGACATATTTCCACTACTAAAAGCAAGCTTCACCTTTCCCTTTTGATTTGGATTTATAAGAATTAGCTTATTGTGAGCAAAGCCTATCTTATTTTTTCCTCGTCCTTCACCTCCTCTGGTGAGAACTTTTGGAATGGTTATTTCGTCTTGGCCAAAACTTAAAGCCGGACAATTCTTTAAACTTAAAAGGCTTTCCATGCCTCTTTTTCTGTTATTTTTATCGACAATTAACGTAAGTTTCAAACCTCGATTTTTTATAGCATTACAAAGCTCATCCAAGATCGGTTTTTTGGAGAAGGAGAGGTAGGCCATAAAAATTTCTTTTGTCTCCGGATCACGTATCCACTCTCTAATTCTATAAAATGGAGTATGTTTTTGCTCTTCTACTTTTTCGTTTTCCTCTGGTTTACAATAAGCGTTTTTTGGCTTGCTATGGATGAGCTCTCCTTTCATAGAAAGAATGGGCTCTTCATAGAGGTGAGTTTTACAATCAGGATTGGTAAAAAGAACATCATAGTTATAGGGACTATAATCTGAAAGTTTTTTAGAATAAGCCTTGCTACTCATTAGCAAGATTAAACATAGCGGTAAAATGAGAAGCGCACTTGTCTTATGAACTTTTTCCTTCACTTTAAAACTAAAAGGAATGATTTTCATGTCTCTATTTCCTGTTCAAAGAGGATAAACTTAGAGTTTTTTCTCTAACCTCAAAATTTAAAATGATAATTAAACACAAAGGGTCGTAAATCTGAGCTTCAGACATTAAACCCGATCTGCTTCTATACCTTATTTTTTTCCGAAATTGAAATTTTTTTGCGTGTTTAAAAAAACTTCTGCGCCTTCTTAAATACCGAGAGCGTTAAGAATTTTTTGAATGTCTGGAAAAGTTTCACCTGGAGGGGCCTCGAGGGAGTCAAATTTCTTTTGGATCCAGTGAAAGCGGTTAAAAATCGCTTTATCAGGATTTTCTTTCAGAGGTACCCCGCTTCCTTTTTTTATTTCTTCAAGTTCTGACTCGATAAATTCGGCTGCGTTAAAAAGAACTCCTAGCACAACTTCTCCAGCGGATTCGTCATGAACTGCAGTTAGTCTAAGAGAAATTGCTCTTGTGAGTTCGCAAAATAGGGCCAAATCAAAAAGGCCTGCCTCTAATGAAGAATCTTTTAAGTCATTTAGCAAAAAAAGTGATTGGCTTAAGTAGGATTTATCTTCAAAGTTGACTTCAAACTCTTCAAAAACGTCCTCTAGTTTTTTTACCTTTGGACTATTTTCTTCGTAAAAACTAAGGCAATCTTCTTGAGGCAAGTTGCCCCTAGCTTCCTCTTCTAGGTACTTTCCTACTTTAATGTAAGCAGGTGAAACGCCAAGAAGTGAACTAATTTCTGCCACTTTCTTTTCAATTTCTTCTGGTGCAGCTTCCTCAATTTGAACCTCACCTTTAGTCCTTTTAGGAGTTATTCCTCCTTGATCGGCGACCTGAATTTCGCTTTTCACTTTCTTTTGAACAGGCGCTGACTCGTAGGTTGGGACCCCTTTCTTTTTCTTTTTAACTTCACCTACCTCATAATGAGGAACATCACTCCCTTCTTTTTCTTTACCAGGACCAACCTCATAACGAGGTCCATCAGGTTTAGGTTCCGTCTCTTTTGAAGGAGACTGAGTTGTTGCGATCTGGCGCAAGTCATCATTTGAAATATCCGGAAGAGATTTAATTTGGAACTGAATTTTGTGAAGAAGTGTTTTAGGGTTCACATTACCATAAAGGTACTCAGATAATACAAACCTTAAATTAGCATGAAGAACCTTTTTGGAAGCTTCCTTTTCAGTCACCAAAATAACCTTAGAATCAGTTTTTTTAATGACTCCACCATAGGCCTTCATAAACTTAGAACACTCTTTAGGACATGTAATGACAACAACCCAAGGAAGATAACTTAAAATTTCTTGGGCATTATGGTCTTTAAAAGTCGTTTCATAAATACCAAAAAGACCTGTTCCCTCAATTTGAGGTCTTATTTCTTCAAGAACAGGATTTTTAGGTCCAATAAAAAGAATTTTCTTTTTGTCTTCGGACACAGCACCTCACTCCTTCCCTGGAAATTGAATAAACCTTATTCTACCCAAAATATTCCTTGCCTGAAACAAAATTATGAACCTTTTCAATCTCTTTCGAATCACCTAAGATTGACCGATGGACCCTATTACTCAAGGGGCAATAGGCGCAAGTCTTCCTCAGGCCCTTACAAAAAAAACAGCAAAACACTTCTCTATTTTAATCATAGGTTGGCTCTCGGGAATGGCACCTGACCTGGACGTCCTTATAAGGTCTCAAGAAGACCCTTTACTTTTTCTTAAATACCATAGGCAATTTACCCATTCCTTAATATTTATTCCTGTCGGCGCGCTTTTCTGCTCCCTTCTTTTTTATCCATTCTTTAAAAAGTCATTCCGATTTAAAGAAATTTATCTTTACTCTTTCTTAGGATATTTAACTCATGGTCTTATAGACAGTTGCACATCTTATGGGACTCAACTCTTTTGGCCATTTAGCAATATGAGAGTGGCCTGGAATAATATTTCAATCATTGATCCCCTTTTTACCTTTCCCATACTAGGCCTTATTTTTTGGGGGGCCTTTAAAAACAAGGCCCTTTTTGCCAGGGTAGCAGTTATTTATGCACTTCTTTATCTTTCCCTTGGCCTTTTTCAAAACTACCGGGCCCGGATGGCCGCTTTAGACCTTGCTAAAAAAAGAGGTCATAAAGTTAAATCCGTAAGCGCGAAACTCTCCATTGCCAATCTTTTCCTATGGAAAACCATCTACAAGTACAAAGGAAAATTCTATATTGATGCTATTCACAACCTTGGTCCAACAAAAATCTATGAGGGCAATTCAATTTTGGAACTCAACTTAGAAAGAGACTTTCCTCAAATAAAAAAGGGGACGAAGCAATGGAATGACATCCAACGCTTTAGTTGGTTTTCTATGGGCCATGTTGCAAAAGACCCACAGAAAGAAAACTTTATTATGGATGTCAGATACTCTATGATTCCTAACTCAAGTAGACCTCTCTGGGGAATAAAGCTAAACCCGAGCAATCAAGACAGCCATGCTAAATACCTAACTGAAAGGAATATGAATCCAGGCCTTGTAAAAAAATTTAAGGCCATGCTTTTAAAACATGACCTTTTAGAGTCAAACTAGAGTCAAAATTCGGAAATTAAGAGTAATAAAGAAAATGCTTAACAATATCCCTAATTGAAAGCATCGCTACAATGTCATGCCCATCAGCAACTGGGAGGTGCCTAAAGTTGCCATCAATCATGATTTTGGCCAACCCTTCCAATTCATCTGCCGCCTGAACACATACAAAGTCTGGGGTCATATAATCCTTAACTTTATCACTGTGAGGTTTATCTTTAGAAACAACCCTGTTTAAGAGGTCTCTTTCAGTAAAAATTCCAATGGCCTCTTTGATCGCACTGAGGATGACGACAGCACCAATTTTATGGTCTGTCATTAATTGACAAGCTTCCAGTACTGTACTTTCATGGTCAATTGTCACGAGGTCCTTGGTCATAATATCTTTTACATATTTTTCTTCTTTCATAATATCTCCTTTTTTCAAGGGACTTTTCGGCAGAAAGGCTTGAGGCCAAACACTTTTCAAGAAGTTTTTAACCTTCTTTTTTAGCGGTTGGTATTTTCCACAGAAGCCACGCTCCAGCAATAAGATAAAAAAGGAGTAAGACGCAAGCACCCTTTATAGAACCCAGGTAATCAGAAAGCGGACCAAAAGTTGCCATGGAAAAGAGAACTGCAATACGATTCGCCATTCCCCAAAGACCAAACATTTCAGCACTTCTCCCTGGAGGACAAAGCATACCTACAAAGGCCCTGCTTGATGATTGTGTGGCCCCTAATCCAAGTCCTACAATAATACTTACAAAGAAAAAGAATTGCTTTGGCCCAACCCCTAAAAGACTACTAATTGGATCAAGAATAACAATTGCAAAAATTGAAACAAACCAAAGAACAAGAGTCCATAAAATATTATTTTTAATACCAGTTTTTTTCTCTAAAAGACCAAAGAAATAAGAACCAACAGCAGCAGACAATTGAATACAGAGAAACATGATGACCAAGTCACCGGTTTCAAACTTAAGTTCCCTTCTGGCAAAAATACCTGCAAAGTTTATCGTCGCTGACAATCCCGCATAATAAAAAACAAAGGCCCATAAAAAACTAAAAAGGTTCTTATGCTCTTTTGCTTCCCTAAAAGTTGTTACAGTCCTCTTAAGTCCTGCCTTGAAAAGATCTCCCATAGAAGCGTTTTCATAACCAGAAACGGGACGGGATCGATCCTTCAAAAATATCATTGTTGGAAGAGCTGCAACAATGACAAAAACCCCTGTTAATAGCATGGCCAATTGATTTTCAGAGAGAAAAAGCTCCAAATCTTTTTCTGGCTTACTTGTCACAATTAATTGAACAAGAATAAGGTTAACGAGACCACCAAAGTAACCAATCCCCCAACCGATGCCTGAAACTTTGGCCATATTTTTTTCCGTTGCAAGGTCAGGGAGGAAGCTACCACAAAAATTCTCGCTCAACATAAAAGAAGCATGACTGATGGCCAAAAGAAAAATGGCAGTCCAAATTTGTCCTGGACCCACAAAGTACAGTAAAGCAGTAGGAAGTGCCGTCAAAATGCATGTCCCCACCAGGTACTTTTTCTTTTTTCCATGAAGGTCACAGAGTGCTCCAACAAGTGGTGAAAGGACCAGGGCCATTAATGTTGCCAAAATGATTGAGAACGACCAGTAAGTATCTTTAAGATTTGACTCGGACCCCACAATATATTCAGTGAAGATTCCCCCGTAAATGGCAGTGATAACAACGGTTGTATAGCCAGAATTTGAAAAATCAAACATGGCCCAACCGAATATTTCTCTTTTAGAAACATTTTTTTCTGAGACTTCTTTCACTTCATTACTTTTCACAAAGTTCTCCTTAAATTTTATCTTGTGGAGAGATATTTCTTAAAACTCTAAGACTTCCTTTATTAGACATCAAAAAACTATATTTGACTTCCAATTTATCTTTTTTTTAATAAGTTTTTAAATACGAATTTTTTTACAATAAGTTGCGAAACAAAGTAAAAAATAGCAAAGCAAGTAGTGGCGAAAAATCTAGGGACGTTTTCCGTTTCATTCTAAAAGGGTAACAAATATAGAAGATAGTTTTTTTGAAAAAAGAAACCAAGGGTTTCCAATTAGGACCTAGTTTGTCCGAAAAGCAATCAAAAAATAAATGTATAACAATAAAATAAGAAAAAGTTTTAAAAATGAAATCCAAAATGTCCATAACGAACTATTCGGAAAAAGATAAAGAAAAAAAAGAAAAAAAGAAAAAAGCACCATTCAACTAAGGTGCTTTTCTCTTTTATTTCAATTCGATTCTTAAAAAAGACAAGAGCAATTTACTAATAAGGTGTTGCTTCTTGCTTAGGTTCAACATTTTGGCTTTCTTGGGCCTCAACATTTCCTTCAGTTTTAGGTTCTGTTGATGCTTCAAGATGTTCTTCTAATGTCTTTTCATAATCTTCAAGAAGAACTTTTTTAAGCTCATCTTTGTTTATCTCTAAAACTTCGCAAATTTTAGGAAGTGATTTTAGAGGAACAGAACAAAGACCTCTTTCAACATTACTAATAAACTGGCCATTTTTGTATCCCAAGATATGGGATAATTCAGACTGAGAGTACTCTTTCGGGTGATGTGTTCTTTTGTCTTTTAAAAATTTGGCAATATGGTTAAAGCATCTACTCATTTCCTTCCTCCTTTAAATGATCACCCCTAAGATCGGAATTTTTTGAAAGATCTAAAAAAAATTATACCACTCAATTTTTTTACTAGATAAAATAAATTCGGTTTATTTTAAACTGGGACAAAACTTAGCCTCGACTTAGACCACCAAGCTAATACAAATGACTGAAAATAAAGACTTTATTAAAGGCACTAAACAAAACCAGAATGGCCTTGTAGTTTTTTTGATATTGAATAAATTTTATTGACTCGAAAAAAAATTAAACGATACCCTACCTTAAATGTTGGCCACACATTTTGGAACAAGGGGCGCTCCTCCCTTAACAAGGGGAACATAAATAACTCTTTCACCATCCTGGCATTGAATTGTTACAGGAAAAGGAATCGTCATTGCCTTAGCGCTTGCTTGAAAAAGTCCAAAGAAAAAAAGTATAAAACCAAAAGCTGTTATAACGAAGGTCCTTAATGATTTTGGATTGGCCATAAATTTGTTCATAAAAAATTTCCCATTTAAATTTAATTCCAGGGAAATTTATCACCAGAAATTTTTTTGTAAAATTAGATTTTCTTTCGCTTGGTCATTAGCTTAACTTATAAGGTCTACTTTGAGCTGGCCTAGAGTCACATTTTTAACTTCCCCCTCACCGTAGGTTTTAAAAAAAAGCCGTCCCAACTGAGCAACGCTAAGCGTCCTAAGACCTCCTCTTCCTAAAATAACACCATAGAGGACTCCACCTTTTTCATTGCTGCTCCTAATAAGCAAACTCCCTTCAGTTTGGACACCTTTTTCAACAAGAGCTAAAAATATATCCTCAGACCACCTTGAACTCCCCACCTTTCCATCTTCAGATACGGTAATTGAGGAAGTATCATTCTCTGTTGAAAGAACAAGTGTCTTTTTTCCCTTTAGACTTAAAATGGCCTTTAAAAGGCTTTTTGCCCATTTTCTCTCAATTTTAGTCATTTTTTTACCTACCAGAATGATCTTTTCATCGGTTGCCTCCCCTTTTCTTTTTAGAGGCTCCACCAAAACAAAAAAACCCAAACAACCTAAAAATTAGGGGGTTTTTTTTCACAGTCCCAAAAATCTGTTTCCCATTTTGACCAAATAGTTTAAAAAGAAGCGGCTAGATAAACCTAGAGCACAAAAACAAATATTATTTATAATTTTAAGAGAGAATAAATAATGAAACCTACCAAAAAACAGTCTTACTTCAGAAGCTTTTTATTATTCGCCGTGTTATTTAGCTTCTTAACACCTCCCACTTTCTCAAACGAAACGAGAAGAAGTGCAAGCCCTGGCACTCAAAATAAAACCTCTCAAACTTCTGCTCTTTTTTCTCCTCATCAAGGAGAAAAAGCTTTTAAAAAGATTTACCGCTCTATTAAGGAAGCCAAAAAGTTTGTCTACATCACCATTTATAGCTGGAGTGACCAAGACTTGGACAAGGCCATTAAAAAGGCCCTTTCCAAAGAGAACAAACCTTCAATAAAAGTTGTCATATCTCCCCACCTTTGGAGAGGAAAGCGTGAAAAGCTAACCCCTCGAATTGAGGCCCTGGAACTCCTGGGAGCTGAATTTAAAGTCGCCATCAAAGATATGCATGAAAAATTCACTCTTGTTGATGACAAAAAGCTTGTTAATACAAGTGCGAACTTTTCCTGGGGTGCAAGGACCAAATATAGTGAAAACTTTGTTTTTCATGATAGAAGTAAAAACCCAAGTGAAGACAAGCTAAGCCGCTTATTCAGACAATTTAAACTTGAATTCGAGATCCTTTGGAATACAGGGAAAGATATCATAACCCATGGCGAAGGTATTTCTGAAGAAATTCCTTTCACTGAAGTAACACCAGTTTTAGGAAATCAAACAGAGGCAGAGCAAGAGTTAAAACCTAATATCAATTTCTTTTCAAGTTCAATGAACTTTACAATTCGTAGAAATAAAGAGGGGTCCAAAAGGCTTTTGCAAGGTCGTTATTACTCAATGTATAGAATTAAAAATGAAAATAAAGAGCAAACTTGGAAAGTTAGAAATAAACTCATTGATCTTATTCAAAATGCAAAAAAATCCATTCACTTAAACTTAAACCATTTGGCCATAGCTCCAGTTTCGGACGCTCTTATTGAGGCCACTAAAAGAGGAATTGAGGTAAGGTTTGTCGTTGATAATCAAGAGTTTAGGAGAAAGGCAAAAAAGAGTGCCCTTATGGCCAAATTTGTAAAGGACTGGCGGAACATTGAAGGCAATAGAGGTAAAAACCCTCCAGTTAGAGTTAAGTATTATTCACTTTCACCTAGCCCGAAGTTTTGGTTTTTGAACCATCACAAATACATTCTTGTTGACTACCACCCACTTGGGTTTGAAACAAAACTATTTTCCGGAAGTTATAATATTTCAAAAAAGGCAGAGCATAACCAATTTGATAATATGGTTTTATACAAAGGCCCTGAATATTCAAAACTTTTTACTTCCTTCTACAATGAGTTTCAAAATACATGGAAGCTAAGAAGGCCTCTCAACATTAATGGTGTTCCTAAAGTAAAGCTCAGTAAGGAAGAACTGCTTAAACTTATTAAAACAGATAAAGGTGAATTAATTATCCATTTTAAAAAAGCGATTTCCCTCAGTTGGAAAGAAATTACGACCCTGAGAGAACTATTTGCAAAGGAAGTGTCCTCCATACCTGCTTTTTGGAATGACTTAAGAGACAACAAACACTGTCAATACTTTCTATTAGAAACAAGCAAATTTGATGGTTGTAAATAGAATCTTGACTTAACTAAGTCCTTCAATTTGAAAAAGGGAAACTCTGAATTCCAAGGGTTTCCTGGTTTGGTTTCTTTCTCTCTTTAATTTAAAACAACAATGACTTTCCCCCTAGTTCTTTTTGTCTCAAGATGCTTATAAGCTTCAATAATTTTATCTTGGGAAAATGACTTTTCAATGACAACTTTGAGTTCACGACTCTCAATAACTTTCTTTAAAAAGGCCAAGTCTTCTTTTTTGGACCTTACAAGGACGACTTTTCCCTTTTTTGAAGTAAAGGATGTTTTAAATGTGGAAAAGAAGTTTTTCGAGTTTGGTATAGTGGAAACATAAACTCCGGAAGAAGTCAGGTTGTCCTTTACTATATTAAAGTTTTTATTCCCCCAACAATCAAATATGACATCAAAAGAACCCTTCATTTGGGTAAAATCATTTTTGGTATAATCGATAACCTCATCTGACCCCAGTTCATTCACAAGGGAAATATTTCTAAAACTGGTAACAGCTGTAACATGAGCTTCGAAAATCTTTGAAAGACCGATAGCAAAAGTCCCAACGCCTCCACTGGCCCCATTAATTAAAACTCTCATTCCTTTTTTAAGTTGCGCAATATCTCTAAGGGCCTGTAATGAAGTTTGAGCAGCAAGAGGGACCGAGGCTGCTTCTTCCAGCTTTAAAGACTTAGGTGCATGAAAAAGGTTCTCTTCTTTTGAGACAATATATTCAGCACTTGCACCCGATTGTAATTGAAAAACCATTCCATATACCAGGTCGCCAATGTTATAAGATGAGTTCTCTCCACCGACCTCAACAACTTCCCCTGAAAAATCAGAAGCTATTTGCCTTGGAAAATTAAAATTGGTAAAAGGTCTCAATGAGCCTCTTCTGATCCTATAATCCAAAGGGTTAAGGCCTATGGCCTTTACTTTAATAAGGAGTTCATTCTTCTTTGGGGAGGGGACTTCCCTTTCAATAGACTTAACTTCATCTGGAGAACCATATTTCCTGTATACATAAGCTTTCATAAGACCTCACTCTTCTTCCTCCTCATCATTATTGTCTGTATTTTTCGAATGATCAACTTCATCCATTGTCCCCTCTTCTAAGTCTTCCTCCGCCATATCATCAAACATTTTAAAACTTCTTTCTTCAAAACCGGCTCCTTCCAACTTAACTTGCTCATTTATCGTTTCTATTGAAGCCTTTTCTGCTTTTGTTTCAAAATCTCCAGCTGATTCACCTTCATCAACATTTTGATCACCTTGCCCACCTTCTTTTAAATCTATTGGTGAATCTCCTATTAGAATATCGTCTTCCTCTTCTTTCAATTTTTCTTCTCTCTCTTTCTTTTCCTTCTCATCTAAGATATCTTCTTCGGCCATGTCATCAAACATTTCAAAACTTTTCTTGGAAAACTCAGCATTAGAATCATGAAGTTCAAAGTCCTCATCTTCTTGAGGACTTTTCGTTTTTGTATCCAATTCGTCCTTATCAGTTAAATCATCAATTTGAGTTGACTCTTGGTTATTTTTAACCTCAGCATCTTTTAAATCCAATTTTGTTTCACTATTTTCATTGTCCTCAGATGACCCTCCCTCATCATCTTCATCATCACCCCATTTCTTCCAACTTAGATCTTCACTATCTTCACCTAAAAGCTGAATATCACCTTCAAGTGCCTGAATAAGGTCTTCATCATTAAGGTCCTCTGCAATATCTAAAGCAAAAACTTCATCAGAAGTTGCGATATCAGGATCAGAGCCTAAACCCAAAAGGAGTTTCACGGTGGAAGGGTCTTTGGAAAGAACCCCAAACATTAAAGGTGTCATTCCTACAAAACAAGGAACATCTTCCGAACCATAACCATAATTGTCCATTTGAACTTGAGAATCCAAATCAGCACCTTTTTCAAAAAGAAAATTCAAAAGACCTTTTTCGGCCCTGAAGGAAGCTTTGTGAATAGGTTTTAAACCTTCCCGATCCATCTCATCTAAAGAAGCTCCCCGACTTAACAAAAGGTCTATAATCCTGAAATACTCTGACTCAGTTGAACCTGAGCAACCAAGAATAGTTTTGGTTAGAGGCGTATCATTTCGGCCCCTTAAATTTAGATCTGCATTTTTATCTAGAAGAAAACTTGTTGAAGAGTAGTCTCCAATTAAGCAAGTTCTTAAAAGAGGGGTTTCCTTAAAGCTCGGCTCACTCAGGTTTACATCTGCATTTTGAGAAATGAGGTACGAAAGGACCTTTGCCTTGATCATCCGTTGCTTTATAGTATTAAAAGGTAAATTAGCAGCTTCCAGTAAGGGACTTCCAAAATGGCTCAAATCATTTACGCTCAATCCTTTTACTTCCACTAAAAATTTAATAAGCTCTAGATCACCACTTTTACAAGCAAGGTGTAAGAGTGTCTCACGGTTTGGGGTTACCACTTTATACCAGAGACCTTTTTCAGTGAGTTTTTTAACGAGTTTTAAACTGCCTTCTTGTGCGGCCTTAAAAATAATGGCCCCACCTTCCTGAACTGGAAGAACTTCAGGTTCAGGTATTTTTTCAGAAAGAAAACCATCGAGGCCTTTTGTCATATGATCCTCAATAAAAAATGCTTAACACAAAAAAATTTAACCCTTTACACTATAGTCCAATTACTCCTAGGTCAGACTTGATTTTCAATTAAAAGCGAAAAATTCTTCTATGAAGAGTTAATCAATGGCCATGTCATAAATAAAATTCATGACATCTTTAATCGATATAATTCCAATTGGCCTTTTCTCCTCATCCACAATGGGAATGTGTCTAAAGTTTTTTGTATGCATTAATTCCATGGCCTCCAAAACTGTATGTTCCTTCTGGAGGGTTTTCGGATGGGGAGTCATATAGAGGCAGATTGGTGAGTCAAGGTCTACATCTTTTCCAATAACTTTATTGAGGATATCTCTCTCAGTAAAAATTCCTTTTAATTCAACTTTTTCACTCATAACAATAATAGAACCAATATTAAATTCTTCCATAACGGAAATAGCATCTTTAAGGGTCCCATTATCAATTAAATATTTCGGCTCCGAAATATTGATCTCAGAAAGAGGTACTCTAAGTCTACCTTTTAACTCGGTTTTCATTACTTACTCCGTTAGCTATAGAAATAAAAAACTTTATTTTTCTATTTTCAACATGGAAAATTTCCTTACAATTACCTTCATGATACCACCTTTTTTAGAAACAATTCTCCTGGCCATCATAGATTTCTTTTATGGACTTTACCCCCAAAAAACACCAAGCATAGATCAACTAAAAGGCGCTAAATTAGTCTCTCATAGAGGAGAAAGAGACAACATAAGTGTTTTTGAAAATACACTAGAATCAATCGGTATTGCTGTCCAAAATGGTATTTGGGGTGTTGAGTTTGATATTAGGTGGACTAAAGACTTAGTTCCTATTGTTTTCCATGACCCGACGGCGGACAGAGTTTTTAATAAAAAGATCACGATTAAGGACCAAACCTTCCTTGAGCTGAGAGAAAACCTCCCCCTCATTCCGAGCTTGGAAGAAGTTGTAGAGAAGTTTGGCAAAAAAATTCACTTTCTTATTGAGATTAAAAAAGAGGAATTCCCTTTCTTAGAGGAACAGAAAATCATTCTAAAAAAAATACTTTCTCCTCTTGAAGAACAGTCCGACTACCACACTTTAACGCTTAACCCTGAAACTCTTCCTCTCGTTGACTTTTTAAAGCCTGGGACCAAACTCCTCGTGGCAGAACTCAACTTTAAGCACCTCCTGACCATCGTAGAAAAAGAAAACCTGGGTGGGCTTTTAGGCCACTACCTCTTTTTAGGAAAAAGAACATTAGAAAAACTGCAAATAAAGGACCAGATTTTAGGAACAGGATACGTCCGCTCCAAAAATCTTTTTTTCAGAGAGGTCAACCGAGGAGTCCATTGGATTTTCTCAAACCACGCTGTTGAAGTGGAAAAGATGAGAAAAGAGCTCATTCAAAAACAAGAAACGTGATCAAAGTGAAGACCTTTTATCTATTTAACAATTCCAATTAGTTGACAATACATTCACTAACTGACTTTAATAGTAGAAATCATTTACTTTATCTTTTGGAGATCTTTATGAAAATTGTTATTCCTAAAGAGACTCATCCAGGTGAAACCCGTGTTGCCCTTATCCCAGAAGGAGCTAAGGACCTTGTTGATAAAGGTATCCAAGTCTCCATTCAAAAGGACGCGGGACTAAACGCCAATTTTCAAGATGAGGATTATTCCAAAGTCGGTGCCACCATTTTTAGTGACCTGGACTCTGAGATTTCTAGTGGAGATATCCTTGCACGAGTTAGAAAACCTGAGTTTGAAAAAGAAGACCTCTCTAAGCTGAAAGATAAATTTCACATAAGCTTTCTAGACCCTTTCCGCTCTAAAGAAACAGTATTAAAATTCAAAGAATCTGAAGCTTCAAGTATTAGCCTTGAAATGATTCCAAGAAGTACGATAGCCCAAAAGATGGATGCTCTAAGCTCACAAACGAATCTAGCTGGATACGTGGCAGTCATTGAAGCCGCTGGAGAACTCGGTAAAATACTGCCTATGATGATGACACCAGCTGGAACACTCCACCCAGCTAAAGTTTTTGTTATTGGTGCAGGGGTAGCAGGCCTTCAGGCAATTGCAACAGCTAAAAGGCTTGGGGCAAAAGTTGAGGCCTTTGATACAAGACCTGTCGTTGAGGAGCAAGTTAGATCACTCGGGGCTTCCTTTGTTAAAGTTGACTTGGGTGAAACTGGTCAAACAAAAGATGGATACGCAAAGGCCCTTACCGAAGAGCAGTTAGAAAAGCAAAGACAAACGATGGCCAAGCATTGTGCAAAAAGTGATATTGTCATTACTACGGCGCAAGTCTTTGGACGGCCAGCTCCTCGGATTATAACGGCAGATATGGTCGCTAAGATGAAACCAGGAAGTGTTATTGTAGACCTTGCCGTTGAAACAGG
The DNA here is from genome assembly GCA_002715375.1 of Halobacteriovoraceae bacterium. GTDB lineage: Bacteria > Bdellovibrionota > Bacteriovoracia > Bacteriovoracales > Bacteriovoracaceae > UBA7317. The sequence continues at coordinate 8,540 of PAZA01000041.1, read as the reverse complement.
TGGAAATGTTGAAGGCTCAAAACTTAATGAGAAGGTTGAAAAAGACGGTGTCTTTATATTGGGGCATGGCAATTTACCTGGAATGGTGCCTCAACATGCAAGCCAGATGTTTTCATCCAACCTTGTGAGTTTTTTAAATGAGTTTTATGACAAAGAAAAAAAGATCATTTCTTTTAACACTGAAGATGAAATTTTAAAATCATGCCTTATCACCCATAAAGGTGAAGTGGTTCATAGAAAAATTAAAGAGGCTTTAGGAGTTTAGAATGGATGGACACACAATCATTTACTTACTCTTTATCTTACTTCTTGCGACCTTTCTTGGCTTTGAACTCATTTCAAAAGTCCCGGCCACGTTACACACCCCCCTTATGAGCGGATCTAACGCCATTAGTGGTATTACTCTTCTGGGTGCTATTTCTCTGACAGGCCAATCAGAAGAGGCAACCTCACTGGCTTCTATTCTTGGTTTTTTGGCCGTAGCTTTTGCTATGACTAACGTTGTTGGTGGTTACCTTGTAACTGATAGAATGCTTGAAATGTTTAAGAAAAAGGACGCAAATAAATAAGGCCAATAAAAAAGGCAAAGAATTTGGCGTTGGGTAAAATTTATTTTCTAATTCTTAAAGAGGGATGGGTACATGGACAGAGCACTTATCATTAATCTTGCCTATATTTTGGCAGCATTTTTCTTTGTAAATGGACTAAAGAAACTTGGCCACCCCTCTACGGCGAGGAAAGGTAATATGCACTCCTCTTTAGGTATGCTGATTGCCATTCTTGCAAGCCTCGTTAGTAAAGAAATTTTAAGTTATCAAATGATTCTTATTGGAATGGTTGTAGGCTCCATCGTTGGAGTCTTGGCGGCGAAACTCATAAAAATGACTGCCATGCCAGAAATGGTGGCCCTTCTCAATGGTTTTGGTGGGATTTCTTCCCTTTTAGTTGGTTGGGGAGCCTATGCCTCAAACCCCAGCTTAACAACTTTTACGGCAGCCACTGTGGCATTATCTGTCATAATAGGTGGCATTACATTGACAGGTAGTCTAATCGCTTGGGGAAAATTAAGTGAAACTTTATCGGGTAAACCTGTCCTCTTTGTTGGACAGAAATTAATAAATGCCGCTCTTTTAATTACTTCTTTTTGTTGTGCCTTTGCCTTCGCAACAGGTCCTTCGATCGGTGAACAATCTTTCTTTATTATGGCCGGCATTGCCCTCCTATTAGGAATCCTTTTAGTTATCCCCATTGGTGGAGCTGACATGCCAGTTGTTATTGCCCTCCTTAATAGCTACTCAGGTATTGCAGCCTCAGCGGCAGGTTTTGTCGTCAATAACAATCTTTTGATTGTTGCTGGTGCGATCGTCGGGGCCAGCGGTCTTATCCTGACAAATATCATGTGTAAGGCCATGAACCGTACTTTGGCCCACGTTCTCTTTGGAGGAATGGGGGCCACCTCCACATCAGGAGACTCAAAAGATGTCAAAGGTGAGGTTAAACCGATTGTCCCAGAGGACGCTGCACTTATCTTGGAAGCCGCCCAAAGCGTATCCTTTATTCCTGGTTATGGTATGGCCGTTGCCCAAGCCCAACACAGTGTAAAAGAGTTAGCTGAATTACTTGAAAATAATGGGTGTGAAGTCAAGTTTGGAATCCATCCAGTCGCTGGAAGAATGCCTGGCCATATGAATGTCCTTCTAGCAGAAGCAGACATTCCTTATGAGCAACTCTTTGAAATGGATGCCATTAACCCATCAATGGAATCTACTGACGTCTGTGTCGTAATAGGTGCGAATGATGTTGTAAACCCTGATGCAAGAGAATCCGAAGGTAGTCCCATTTATGGGATGCCTATCATCAATGCGGACTACGCTAAAACAGTAATTATTCTTAAAAGATCAATGGCAAGTGGATTTGCTGGAATTGCCAACCCTTTATTCCTTAAAAACAACGCCAGGATGCTATTTGGTGATGCTAAATCAAGCATACATTCGCTTATTTCTTACTTTAAAGAAAGCTAACCCAAGGTCAAGAGGGAACCTTTCATGAAAGAGGAAAAGAAAAGCTCCTTTAAACAAATTTTATTGATTGGTTCTCCACTTTTTATTGGGCTCTTAATTTTTCTTTTTTGGTTTATCCAAGAGACAGTAGACCAAGCAACTTTCATTCCAAGTGACCAAAATTTTAAATTTTGTCCTGAACTCAAAAAAAGAGGCTTTGCTACAAAAGAAGAGGAATTCAAAGGTCAAAACCTCCGCTATTACAAAATGAAAACAGAAAATGCCAAGGCCACCCTTATTTTCTTTCACGGAAGTGGCAGATCTGCTTGTGAAAATAGAGAGATTCTTTCAAATTTAGAAGGCCTTCCTCTTAACATTATTATTACTGAATATCCCGGTTATGGACGGGACCTTAGTGGAGAAACCCCTTCCGAAAAAACAATCCTATTAAATTCATTGACCCTTGCCCAAAAAATCAGGAAAAACTTACCAAAAAATCATGCCTTTTTTGTTTATGGAGCCTCTATGGGGACGGCAGTCGCAACCTATGTGGCCTCCGAATTGAATCTTAATGGTCTTGTTCTAAGAAACCCAATGACTTCTATGATGGATACGGCAAAAATCCTTTATAAAAAATACCCTTCCAAACTTATTGACTTTTTTTTTAAAAAACATAGCTTTGAGGCCTTCAGATGGGCAAAAAAAGTTAAAACAAATGTTCTAATCCTTTATGCTGAAAAAGATGACTGGATTCCAATAGGCCTCGCAAGAAAACAGTCTTCCCATTTTGGTAAATCTAAAGTCTCTTTTCATATTATTGAAGGTGCTGGCCATATGGACACTTATGCCTTCCCCAAATATAAAACCTACTTGAGAAGCTTTATCCTAAACAATATTTCAAAAAGACTCTGAAGAATGGAAAATTAAGTGGTGTTGCAATTTTTCAACAATATTTATTTTTTAATGAGAAAAAAGCTTGTCTTAATTCTTTCCCTGCTCGTTTTTTTTAGTTTCTCGCCAAGGACTTACGCCATTTTCCAAGTGAGGTTTTTTGGTGGTCCTTTAGCAGAAACTGAGGAATCCTCCGTTAATTATAAAAAAGGAACACTTTTTAAGACACAATTGTCCTTTGGAAACACCTTCCGCTTTGCTGGTTCTTTCGCCTATTCTCAATCTTCCATGGGGACAATTAATATTCTTCAGGGAGATTTAGGTTTTGGCGCCTCTTTTTACCCTCACTACAGTGAACCTGTCCCTTTTCTGCAGCCTTTCCTCAATGTCGAAGCTGTTGGAATCTTTAAAACTGAAGATGAAACCTCCAATGCAGACCCTAAAGAAAAAACATATAGCGCAGCTTTAAATTTTGGTGTTGGAATGGATATCAATTTTTCAAGGAGCCTTGGTTTGATCGTAGGAGCTGAGGTTCATAACTTTAAACAGCACAGGCTTTTTGTGGGTTTTTTGCAAGGTTATTAACCCCGTTTACTTTTAATTTAAAACTTTAAAAGCCAATAAAGGTTTGGCAACCCCCCAAGAAAAGGCATTTATTCAACTTGTCCAAGGACCTCCTTAATAGAATTAGACCCAAGACCAAAAAAATCATTTAAAATATTAAAAAAAGGATTATTTTCTGGTCGGGAGAGAAGCTTGAACCAAATTTACCTTAATAAAATGAAAAAAGACTTTATAAGCGCTCTCATTGATAAATGCTTTGAGTTTGACGCCCAAATAAGGTCCCTAAAAAAATATCATGGAAATGGTAAAGGTCCCTGGCCCTTGGAATTAACAAAACAAAAAGAAAAGGCGCTTAAGCTTTTATCTTATATATTAAGGATTTACAGACTCGAGCTGTCTCACAAACTTAAAAGCAAAGAGGAGTTAAGAAAAGAGCTGAGCTTTCTTAAAAATCTTCAAAAATCACTAAAAGGCAGTGACCTCATGACCATATACTGTGAAGAGGTTGGGCGGTGGATTCTTAAGGAGCACCCCACCTTCTACGCCGGGAGTTTAAGAATCATTAAGGACCTTGACACTCAAGAGACTCTTTTAAACATTAAAAAAGCCGCATAAGCTGAAAAAGCCTAAAAGATTATTGTCACGTATCAATAAAATATGTAGAATTCATCTCTTTTCTTTAATTTAAGATGCTTTGCTAAAAGGATAGAGCATGAATTATGACGAAACAGTGAGCTTCCTTCGAAATACAAACCCAACCTTTAATCCCGAAGTTGCTATAATTATGGGATCAGGTCTTGGTGGATTACTATCGAAAATGGACATTCAAACAAGTATTCCTTACCAAGAGGTGCCCCACTTTTGCCAATCAACAGCAGAAGGCCATGAAGGAACCCTTCTTATGGGTACTTTAAATGGTGTTAATGTTCTTGGTATGAAAGGACGCTTTCACTTTTATGAAGGCTATCATTCCAAGCAAATAACATACCCTGTTCGCATCTTTTCTCTCCTTGGAATCAAAAAGATGATCATCAGTAATGCCGCAGGAGGTATTCATCCGGATCATAAGCCTGGTGATATTATGCTTATAAAGGATCATGTTAACTGGTTTTTTGAAAACCCACTTGTCGGTCCAAATGAAGAGCAGTTTGGAACCCGCTTTCCGGATATGTCGAACGTTTATGACTCTCATTGGCGGGAAACAATTAAATCTATTGCAAAAGAAAAAAATATCAAACTTCACGAAGGAGTTTATCTCGGGAATAAGGGACCTTCCTTCGAATCTGCTGCTGAAATTCAGCTAATGAAAAAAGTAGGCGTGGATGCCGTGGGTATGTCTACAATTCCAGAGGTTTTAGTGGCAAGACATTCAGGTCTCAAAGTTTTGGCCTTAAGTTGTATCACCAATCTGGCAACGGGAATTGCCGGAGGGGCCCACTCTCTCGAAGAAGTTTATAAAAAAGCCGGAGAAGCAGCTGAAAATATGAGCGAACTGGTTACAGAAGTCCTTCCCAAACTTTCTTAAAGTTCGGGACATTTTCTTTCTACTTTTGTGATAACTTTTCCTGCCAGGCCCTTGTTTTTGTTAATAGCTCACTTTTTTGAAGTGTTATCAAAGAACCTTCTTCTAGTACTCTTTTTCCATCAACCCAAACGGAATCAACTTTCTGACTCGATTGAGAGTAAATCAGATTGGACAGAAAATTGTAATTTGGAAAACTATCGATCAAACCGTCTTCTCTTATGGCAACAATATCGGCCCTTTTCCCTACTTTGATCTCACCAATACTGTCTTCAAGACCTAGGGCCTTGGCTCCCCCTAAAGTGGCCATTAAAAAGATTTCCTCAGAATTACAGACAGTTGGGTCAAGTTCGTTAACCTTGCCTAAAAGAGCCGCTGTTTTCATCTCTCCTAAAAGGCTTAAATCATTATTACTAGCGGCCCCATCGGTCCCAAGAGCGACGTTAACTCCCTTTGAAAGAAGTTTTGGAACCGGACAAATACCACTTGCTAACTTCATATTGGATTCTGGGCAATGAATTATTGAAAGGTTTTTTGAGTGGGCCAGCTCTATTTCCTCCTCAATCATTTGAGTCATATGAACACATTGGACATCAAAGTCAAAAAGCCCTAATTTATTAAGCCTTTCCATTGGTCTCATGCCAAAATTCTTTTGAGACTCATCACACTCCCCCTTTGTTTCATGGAGGTGTATTTGAATAGGAAGGTTAAGCTTTTCATTGGCCTTAATAATCTTTTTAAAACTCTCGTCACTAACTGTGTACGGGGCATGAGGACCAAACCCGATATCAATAAGTGATGAATCACTGTATTTTTCAGCAAGAACAACGGCTTTTTTAACGTATTCGTCAATATTTTGAGCATAATTTGTAGGAAAATCCAGAATTGGTGTGACCAATTGACCCCGCATCCCTGCTTTTAAAAATGCCTCTGAAACATCTCCCGGAAAGAAGTACATATCACTAGAAGTTGTGGTTCCAGTTAGAAACATTTCAGCAATAGCAAGCATGGCCCCATCTTTAACAAAGTCTGGCCCTACAAACTTTGTTTCTGTTGGCCAAATATGGTTTTGGAGCCACTCCATAAGGGGAAGGTCATCCGCAATCCCCCTCATTAAGCTCATTGAAAGGTGGTTGTGAGCATTAACAAGACCTGGGATTAATATATGGTCTTTAAGACTGACAATATTTTCTGATTGATATTTCTCTCTTGATTCATTGAGAGTGCAAAGATCTACGATCTCGCCTTTTGAGACGACAATGACTTTTCCATGAACTAAGGTCGGCCGAGTGCCTACGTTTTGGATAAAACCCTTGGGGTCCAAAATGAGGTCAACTTTCTTCATGGGCCTTTTCCTTTTTTAGTTAAATTGACCCACTCTACACACTCCCGCCTTATTTGTAAATAATTTAACTTTAACTTTTTTTCTTAAATAAATAATCTTCAAAAAAAAGGGCCAGTCTAAAACTGGCCCCTCTTTTTTCATTTTTTTAAAAGCTAGGTTTTAATGAATTCCCAATGGGTATTCCTACCTTCCGCCTCTTCTCATCCTACTCATTTTAGCCTCAAAGTTTCTATGCCTTCTTGGGCAAGTACTTGGATTAAACCTTGCCTTCCTCTTCCTTTGCATAATCTTTCTTTGAGACCTCATTGCACATCTTTTGATTTTCGCAGGGTTTTTCTTCTTCATACAAAATCTGTGAGCACTGTTAAAAAACCTCATAAAGTTTTTACATTTACTTAACTGTCTTCGGCGTTTTGCAACAGACGCAGGTTTCCTAGGACCTCCTGGACGACCTTTAACAACTTTGCTCATCCTCATCATATTCCTCTTACCAAAGCCCTTCCTTGTCGCATGCCTTTCAATTTTTCTGTTAAGACCACGGCATTTTCTAAACTTTCTTTGCCTTAATTGCCTATCAAACTTAGCTTTAGTTTTACGGGCACATGTTACTTTTTTTCTGACATTTTTAAACCTGGCACATCTGTTAATTGCCCTTTTAGTGCTTTTTTCTAAGTTTCGGCAAGCTTTAGCAATTCCTCTTTTACGTATATTTCTACGCTTAACTGAAGAGGGACGCCTTTTACTTGGATCAGGTAACTTCAAGCTTCTTGCGTAATTTCCAAGTTTTCTATCAAGGCCTCGACAACCCCGTGCCCTTCTTACCTGTTGATCAAATTTCCTTTTGGCCTTAGTAACACAAGCCATTTTGTTTCTTGGAGGTTTCTTTGAGCAGAAAAGAAGCGCCTTTCTTGCCTTGATTTCAATATTTCTACAAACTCTTTTATTTGCACGCTTGGCTACTCGACGCTTTGTGGAGTAATGCCTAATTTTTTCGCCTCTCATCCGACTCATGGCCCTTCTTAAGCTTCTTTTACTATAAGCGTATTGGGCCAGGGAATTCCCTACGTGGCGGCAAACTCTTAATCTAGGCTTTCTAATATCCCTATCAAACCTCTTTTTAAGATTATTTAGACATCTAAACTTGTTTCTAACTCGAGTACATTTGTTTATTCCTTTTCTATACTTGCTGTATAAAGGACGGCAAAACCTTTTATTATTTGACCTTCTCTTGTTATACCGTTTTTCCATTGCATTGGTTAATTTAGGCCCAAGAGCTTTCATAGCAAGACCCTTGATATGATTGCCTAAATTCGGACATACTTTCCTTATAAAACGGTTTCTTTCAACAGCAGCTGAATACATACGTACCGCCCTAATGGCGCAATACCTACGCTTTGGTCCTCTCTTACTCTTACAATTGTTGAGAACTCTCCGGGCCGCTGCCTTCCACCTTGGACAAACCCGCCTAGGATTTGGTCCTTTTTTAATTCTTCTAGGTCCACTTCCTTCCCGAACTTCAAGACCTTTTTGTCTTGCGTACCGGCCAACAATATCCCCTACAAACGCACACTTCCGCCCATACTTATTCATGAGAAGACCCATAAACTTCCGCTTATTTCCATCTACACAGCTTTTCCGCTGAGGAACTGGCTTCCCCAGACACTCATCAACCATCCCAATACCAATCCCCTGTAACTCCCCACACTTAGGGCCTTTAACTGGAGATCCGAACTTTTCCGAGGGCTCATTTGGGCCATCATCGTCTGGTGCTTTAGTCTCCTGACCAAGGGCCTGTCCAATAGGAACCAAGCATAGTGCCAAGAGAATCATCTTCAATGCTTTCACGAAACCCTCCTTTAAAAACTCAATAGAGTTCAGTAATGAATTTAAATATTTAAACTGCTCTCCTTTCTTCTTCTTAATTCTTCTTATCGGCTTATTATGAGTATTTTAAGGCAGAGAATGCTTACAAATTATTTTTTATGAAACAGGAATGTTTTAAGCTAAATACAGTTTTTATTTTTAGGTAAAAACATAAATAAATTAGCTAATTAGAAAATAAAAAAAAAAAAAAAATTGATCCGTTTTTTTATTTATTGGTAAAAAAAAAAAACTAAAACGAATTTATGATTGATAATTTTTTATGCCAGTTGAAAGATATTTCATCAAAGTATAAAGAAATATTCATCTTTTTATTTTTTTTTATTTACTCTCTATT